>CAMYWI010000010.1 GCA_947302675.1 uncultured Selenomonadales bacterium
GCAATTATTTTCTTTGCAACGTCCAAAGTTATCGCCTCTCCAAAATTTTTTGCAACTTCACGCCGACGAACGCTGCCACCGTCGCCTTTAAAACGTCGCCGGGTATGAACGGCAAGACTGCCATCGTCAACGCCTGCGCCAAATCTATCTTCAAAACCAAAATCATCGAGATTAAGCCGCCCGCGTAGGTTATCGGCACCGCGATTAAAATATTTGCCAGCGCGTACCGCTTGAAGTTTGGAGACGCGCCCTTTGCAAAACTCAACAGCGGATATGCCGCGAGCCACGCGAAATAAAAGCCGCCGACCGGTCCGAGCAGTCGGCTTAAGCCCTCGCCGGTTGCGAAAACCGGCAAGCCCACCGCGCCCATTAAAATATAAACCGCAATTACCGTGAACGTTTGGCGCGGCGTCAGCAGGTACGCCGTCAAGCTCATTGCGAAGGTCAACAGCGTCACGTAGCCTGGCGTCAGCGGCAATGGGAACGCGATATACGACGTCACGCAACACAGCGCGACGCACATCGCCATTTTTGTTAGGTCTCTTACTTTGTCGCTTTGCATAAAAATTTCCTCCTCACGTCAACCCGCTGATTATACAAGTCAACAATGTCAACGTCAAATTTTTGTGGTGTTTACTGGAAAAATTTTTGGTTGTCTGATAAAATTTTCGTGGGTGATGAAAATGTTTGAGAGAAAATTGACGCGACAAATCTCCGTCGGCAAGGTCAAAGTCGGCGGCGACGCTCCGATTAGCATTCAGTCAATGACGAACACTAAGACGCACGACGCGGCGGCGACGATTGAACAACTTCAAAAACTCGCGGCGGAAGGTTGCGACATTGGGCGCGTGGCAGTGCCCGATATTGCGGCGGCGAAGACGCTCGGCAAAATCTGCGCGGCGGTCAACTTGCCGATTGTCGCCGACATCCACTTTGATTATAAACTCGCGCTTGAATCGATTGCGCAAGGCGTCGCGGCGTTGAGATTAAATCCTGGAAATATCGGCGGGGCGGCTCACGTTCGCGAAGTCGTCAAAGCTGCGCGGGCGGCGAAAATTCCAATCCGTATCGGCGTCAACGCTGGCTCGCTCAGCAGAAAGATTCTTCAGAAATACGGCGGCGCAACTCCCGAAGCTCTAGTCGAGTCCGCGCTTGAACACGTGGAAATTTTGGAGGCGGAAGAGTTTTTCGACATAAAAATTTCGCTCAAGGCTCACGACGTGCCGTTGACGCTCGCGGCCTACAGGTTGATGAGCGCGAAAAAAAATTACCCGCTCCACTTGGGCATAACGGAGGCGGGCACGGTCAACAGCGGCGTCATAAAGTCGGCGGTCGGTATCGGCGCGTTGTTGGCGGAAGGTATCGGCGATACAATTCGCGTCTCGTTGACGGGAGATCCTGTCGTCGAAGTCAAAGTCGCCAAAGAAATTTTGAAGTCGCTTGGTCTTCGCGACGGCGGCATAACTTTTATATCCTGTCCGACTTGCGGGCGCACGAAAATTAATCTGCCCGCGATTGCCGCGCAGGTCGAGGAAAAACTTTCTGCCGTGCAAAAAAATTTAACGGTCGCAGTTATGGGTTGCGTTGTCAACGGTCCCGGTGAGGCGCGGACTGCCGACGTTGGCATTGCTGGAGCCGACGGCGAGGGAATTATTTTCCGCAAAGGTGTCATCGTCCGCAAAGTGCCCGAATCCGAACTTGTCACCGAACTTTTCAAAGAGATTGAAAGCCTAACAGCTTTGTAAAAAAATTTGCTCGCCAATTTCTCGGCGAGCTTTTTATTTTTCACGATTCAACAGTTGTCTTGTCCATTTCCGCCATTATCGCATCCAAATCTTTGTTGAGCTGTTTCATTTCCTCGAACATGATTTTTATTTCGTCGAATTGCTGACGAATTTTATCTCGCGAGCTGTTGAAGTCGTCGAGGTCGACGAGCACCGACAGCGGAATATCCAATGCCTTTGAAATTTCTATCAATAGCAGCAACGACACCGCCTTATTCGACGAGCCGCTTTCTATGTGCGACAAATAATTTTTGCTGATATGAACTTTATCGGCGAGTTGCGCCTGCGTCATGTTCTGCATTTTCCTAAAATACGATATGCGCAGTCCAATGTATTGCAATTCGTCGCGGCAAGTCTCTTTCCTAAAATTTTCCTGCGACATCTCATCACCTCCGCAAATATTTTAGCACGAAATTTTTTGCGCGTGGTTTACCGATTAGGATTATTTTCTTACCGAATAGCGCAACGTCAAAAATTTATTGCAAGGCGGCGGCAAATGATATAAAATCCTTTGGAAAAATTTTTGGGAGGAAAGTTTTAATGAGAAGTGACATAGTTAAGAAGGGCGCGACTCGTTGTGCACACAGAAGTTTATTCCACGCGAACGGCTTTGGCGTCGAGGAGCTGAGCCGTCCGCTGATTGGCGTTTGCAATTCTTTCAATGAAATTATTCCTGGTCACATGCATTTGAAATCGATAACAGAGGCGGCGAAGTTAGGCGTTGCGGCGGCGGGCGGCACCCCGATTGAATTTCCCGCAATCGGCGTCTGCGACGGCATTGCAATGGGTCACACGGGCATGAAATATTCTCTGGCGAGCCGCGAGCTTATCGCCGACTCAATCGAGGCGGTCGCAATGGCGAGCGGTTTCGACGCGCTGATTCTTATCCCGAACTGCGATAAAGTTGTTCCTGGAATGATCATGGCGGCGGCGCGTCTCAATATCCCGTCGGTAATCGTGAGCGGCGGTCCGATGTTGGCGGGTCGTCTTCACGGAAGAGATATAAGCGTCAGTCAAGCGTTCGAGGCGGCAGGAAAATTCGCGGCGGGCAAAATGACTCAAGAGGAAATGACTGACCTTGAGGCGCACGCCTGTCCGAGTTGCGGCTCCTGCGCGGGCTTGTTCACAGCAAATACAATGAACTGCTTAAGCGAGGCGTTGGGTATGGCTCTGCCTGGCAACGGCACAATCCCCGCCGCGTACACTGGCGACAGATTTATCCTTGCCAAACGCGCCGGCGCAGTCGTCATGGAACTTTTGAAGAAAAATATTTGCCCGCGCGACATTTTGACGATGAAGGCTTTCGAGAACGCCATAACCGTTGACATGGGCATTGGCGGTTCGTCGAATACTGTTTTGCACTTGACGGCTATCGCCAACGAGTGCGGCATTAACATTCCCGCGACGCTCTTCGACGAAATTTCTGCGCGGACGCCTTATATAACGAAGCTCAGTCCCGCAGGAACTCATCACATGCAAGATTTGAACGAGGCGGGCGGCATTAACGCCGTCATGCACGAGCTTTCAAAGAAAAATCTGCTCAATCTCGACGTGCTGACCGTCACGGGAACTTTGGGCGACAGAATCAAAGACGCTGAAATTCAACGCCCTGACGTAATTAACACGGTCGACAATCCCTATCGGGCGACGGGCGGCATTGCGATTTTGAAGGGCAACCTCTGCCCCGATTACGCGGTTGTCAAAGCGTCGGCGGTCAGCGAGGACATGCTCATTTACAAGGGCGCGGCGAAATGTTTCGACAGCGAGGAGACGGCGATTAATGCGATTATGGCGGGCGAGATTCATGACGGCGATGTTGTCGTTATCCGCTACGAAGGTCCGAAGGGCGGTCCCGGTATGCAGGAAATGTTGAACCCGACGGCGGCGATAACGGGCGCGGGCTTGAAAGTCGGCTTGATAACGGACGGTCGTTTCAGCGGCGCGAGTCAAGGCGCGTGCATTGGTCACATTTCGCCCGAAGCAATGGAGGGCGGTCCGATTGCTTTAATCAAGGACGGAGACCAGATTTTTATCGACATTCCCAACCGCAAGCTTGAACTCGAAGTTAGCGACAAGGAGCTTGCCGAGCGTCGCGCCGCCTGGACTAAGCCCGAACCCAAAATCAAAACCGGCTACCTTGCCCGCTACGCCAAACTCACGACTTCCGCCTCAACGGGCGCGGTTTTAAGGAGCTGATTCAATGTTTTGGCAAGAATCATTCAGTATGCAACTGGAAAAATTTTTGCGCAAGGAGCAATTCATCTTCAGCGCACCGATGAGCGAGCACACGACCTTTAAAATCGGCGGACCGGCTGATTTGTTAATCTTCCCGTCGAGCGCGGAGGAAGTCTCAAGGATTTTCAAGCTGATAGATTTGTTCAGCCTGCCGTGCACGATAATGGGCAACGGCTCAAATGTTTTGGTTCGCGACAAGGGGATTCGCGGCGCGGTTGTGAAGTTCACGGAAAAATTTTTCGGCGACATGCGTTGCGAGGGAGAAAAGATTATCGCCTGCGCGGGAGCCGAGTTGAAATCTGTTGCGGAGTTTGCGGCGGAGAATTCATTGAGCGGCTTGGAATTTTCTTGCGGAATTCCTGGCAGTCTTGGCGGCGCGATTTTCATGAACGCGGGCGCGTACGACGGCGAGATGAAGAACGTCATTTCAAAAGTTAAAGCTGTCACGCGCGACGGAGCTTTTGTCGAGTTCGACAGGCGCGACTTGGATTTGAGTTATCGTCACAGCATTTTTCAAGAAAACAACTGCGCGATTTGTGAAATCGAATTGAACTTGCGGCTCGGCAGTGCCGACGACATTAAAAACAAAATGAACGAGTTCACGACGCAGCGCGAGAGCAAACAGCCGCTTGAATTTCCCAGTGCGGGTTCGACGTTTAAGCGTCCCGAAGGCAACTTCGCGGGCACGCTGATTGACAAGGCGGGCTTAAAGGGCTTGAAAATCGGCGGGGCTATGGTTTCGGAGAAACACGCGGGCTTTGTCGTGAACGCGGGCAACGCGACGGCAGACGACGTTTTGAATTTGATTGAGGAAGTCAAGCGGCGCGTCGAGGAAAATTACGGCATTGAGCTTGCGCCCGAAGTCCGCATTATCGGCGAGGAGTGATTCAATGGCGACAGAAAAAATCCCGCTCGTGAGCGTCATTATCCCAATGTACAATGCGGCGCAATTCATATCGCAGACGCTTGAGAGTTTGCTTTATCAGACAATGCAAGACTTTGAAGTCGTTGTGATTGACGATTGCTCCACCGATAACAGCGTCGAAGTTGTCGAGAGCTTTACGGAAAAATTTGGCGGGCGTCTTCATGTTATCAAGCTCCCCGAAAACAGCGGCAGTCCCGAAGTTCCACGCAACGTCGGAATTCAATTTGCTCGCGGAAAATATATTGCCTTTCTCGACAACGACGATCTTTTTACGAAGACCGCGCTTGAAGAATTCACGACGCTCGCCGAAGAATTTCAAGCCGACGTGATTAATACCAATGAATTTTTTGTTTTTGAAGACAGAGAAGCCACGACCGAAGAATTATTGAACACGGAAAATTATCGTGTCATAAGCTGTAGAAATGCGGGCGCACCGCCTTTGCAAAAGGCAACTGTCGTGCCGGAAAACATTGCCGAGCGCGTTCACCTTTGGCTGAATAATGATTTTCATTGGGCGACTTGGGCGTCGTTTTGCAGTAAAGATTTTTGGGTAACCAATCGAATCCGTTTCCCGAAAATGCCTGTATCGGGCGATATGATTGCGAACTTTTCTTGTCTGTGTTTGGGGAAGAAAATCTTGCACGTGCCGAATATCACCTACATTAACAGGTTCCGTGTCGATTCGGTTTCGCATTCCGATATTGATTTGGAAAAATATTTTCATAAGTGGTTAGAAAATTTAAATCTCGGTTTTAACGAGTTTGATAAAGTCATGAATCGTTTTCCGTTTTTCGAGGAGCACGCTGATTATCGCTACGCCGTGCTGGATTGGTTTTTTGATAGAACTTTTCTGGACGCAAGACAATTTCAAGCGGCTTATGCGCAAATTCATCCTGCCGCACTCAATCAGCTTGTTAAAAAGGAATTTCACAGCGACGACGCGGTGTTTGCCTCGTATTTGTTTGACAGAGTTAATATTTATCGGCTCCAAATCATGCAGTTGCAAGCGGAGCTGAGAAAGTTTCAACAGCAGTAAAGGGGTTTTTGTAGTGATTAAAGAAGCTATCGTTAAAATCGTGAACAAGGGGGACTTGAGCTACGACGAGGCGTTTGCCGTCATGAACGAAATTATGAGCGGCACGACGACTCCTACGCAAAACGCGGCGTTCCTGTCCGCGCTGTCGACGAAAAACGCTCGCGCTGAGACGACTGACGAGATTGCGGGTTGCGCGGCGGCAATGCGTTCACATGCGACGGCGGTCGAAACGGGCATGGAGCTTTTTGAGATTGTCGGGACGGGTGGAGATAATTCGCACAGCTTTAACATTTCGACGACTTCGGCGATAATCGCGGCGGCGGGCGGTATGAAGGTTGCTAAGCACGGCAACCGCGCCGCCTCTTCCAAGTGCGGAGCCGCCGATTGTCTGGAGGCTCTCGGCGTCAACATTAATCAATCGCCGGAAAAGTGCGTTGAGCTTTTGAACGAGGTCGGAATTTGTTTTTTCTTCGCGCAGAAGTATCACAGCTCAATGAAATACGTCGGCGCAATTCGCAAGGAGTTGGGATTTAGGACGGTGTTTAACATTCTTGGTCCGTTGACAAATCCTGGCAAGCCTTCCATGCAAATTCTCGGCGTCTACGATGAATATCTCGTCGCGCCGCTCGCGCAGGTTCTGATAAATCTTGGCGTCAAGCGCGGCATGGTCGTTTACGGGCGCGATAAGCTCGACGAAATTTCCTTGAGTGCGCCGACGGCCATTTGCGAGATTAACGACGGCTGGATTAAAAATTTTGTCATCACGCCGGAAGAATTCGGCTTTGCTCGTTGCAGTCGGGAAGATTTGCGCGGCGGCGACCCTGCCGAAAATGCGGCGATAACTCTTGCGATTCTGCGCGGCGAACAAGGTCATAAAAGAAATGCTGTCCTGCTTAACGCGGGCGCGGCTCTCTACGTCGGCGGCAAGGCGGAGACTTTTAAAGCGGGCGTCTCTCTCGCGGCGGAGCTTATCGATAGCGGCAAGGCTCTCGACACTTTGAATAAATTCGTCGCCGTCAGTCAAAAGGAGTGATTCAATGTCGGAAGAAAATCCGCTCGTATCGGTAATTATCCCGATGTTCAACTCGGCGAAACTTATCCCGCAGACGTTGGAAAGTTTGCTTTATCAGACGATGCAAGACTTTGAAGTTATCGTGATTGACGATTGCTCCACCGACAACAGCGTTGAAGTTGTCGAAAGTTTTGCGGAAAAATTTGGCGGGCGTCTTCACGTTATCAAGCTACCGAAAAATACTGGGACGCCTGGCTTGCCGCGCAACGAAGGAATTAAAGCCGCTCGCGGAAAATATATCGCCTTCCTCGACAGCGACGACCTCTACACCAAAACCGCGCTGGCGGAGCTGAGCGCACTTGGCGAAAAATATCAAGCCGATGTTGTCAAGTTGCACAGGTATTTTAGATCTTGGGGCGGC
Organism: uncultured Selenomonadales bacterium; assembly: GCA_947302675.1. The sequence continues at coordinate 7,414 of CAMYWI010000010.1, forward strand.
GTTGCGAAGAGTGCGGACGATCCCGAAATGACGGACTTTGAACAGTTGATAAATCTGGAAAATTCTAAGGTGAAGTCCTATCGTCACGAGAAGATAAAAAAGCCGGCTTTTGAGTCGCCGGAAGTTGGCGAGCGCATAAAAAAATGGTTGAGTTTTCCGACGAACGGCTTTTGGAAAACGTGGCTTTTTTTCTACCGCCGCGACTTTCTCATAGCGAATCAAATTACTTTTTCGCCAATGTATGCGTGTGAAGACCTTTTGTTTGCCTTTGAAGTCTTGTGCTTGGCGGAAAAATTTTTAAACGCGCCTAACAGCGTGAACATTCAACGGATAAGAATTGATTCAGCGTCCCAAAACGACTATAAAAAGCGCAAGGGCGAAGTTTTTTTCCGCAGAAGGTTGCGCGTCATAAAGGAAGGTTTCAAAAAGTTTGAGCAAATCGCCGCGAAGATACCGTTTCTCCAGAATAATCCAGATTGCTATTATGACGTGCTTAACTGGTTTGCGGGACATAGAATTTGGCTCATGCGTTTCTTTTACGAACAAAATCCCGCGTATGTGTGGTGTGATTCGATAAAAGAAGAATTGCAGCCGGACGACGATACGCTGTTCGCTTATCTGTTTAACACAGTGAATATTTATCAGCGCGAAATAATACAACTGCGCCAGGAGAACGCGGAGTTAAAAGAAACTTTACAAACAAAGGGGCTTGCAGATGACAATCCTTGACAAGATAGCCGAGCGGACAAAGTTTCGCGTCGCGCAGTGCAAAGAAAAAATTTCTCCTGCCGAAATAAAAGCTCAAGCGTTGTCGTTACCGCGCGGGAGTTTTTCTTTTGAAGTCGCGCTCAAAAAATCCGAACTCGCTTTTATCTGCGAATGTAAAAAGGCGTCGCCGTCGAAAGGACTAATCGCGAAAAATTTTCCCTACGTCGACATTGCCAAAGCCTACGAGGCGGCGGGAGCCGATGCCATTTCAATTTTGACCGAGCCAGAATTTTTCTTGGGCGACGATAAATTTTTATCCGAGATTGCCGCGCAGGTCTCAATCCCCTGCTTGCGGAAAGATTTTGTCGTCGATGAGTACATGATTTATCAGGCAAAAGTTTTGGGCGCGAGTGCCACGCTGTTAATCTGCGCGATTCTCGACGACGTTCAGCTTAAAAATTTTATCGCGACGTGTGACGAACTCGGCTTGAGCGCGTTGGTTGAGGCGCACGACGAACACGAGATTAAGCGGGCGATTGCGGCGGGCGCGAGGATTATCGGCGTCAACAATCGCAACCTTAAAGATTTTTCTGTCGACATGAACAACGCGAAAAGACTTCGCCAGCTCGTGCCGCCCGAAATTATTTACGTCTCGGAAAGCGGCGTTAAAACTCCCGACGACATTAAAGCGATTCGCGAACTTGGAGCCGACGCCGTGTTAGTTGGCGAAGTTTTAATGCGAGCCTCCGATAAAAAATCCAAGCTTGCGGAGTTGAAAAGCTTATGACCAGAATAAAATTCTGCGGGTTGAAAACGCTTGACGATATTTTTTTTGCCAATGAACTTTTGCCCGAATACGTCGGCTTTGTCTTCGCGCCGAAAAGTAAACGCTACGTCACGCCCGCGCAGGCTGAGAAACTTCGCGCCGCCCTGTCGAAAAAAATTCTCGCGGTTGGCGTCTTCGTAAATGAAAAGCTCGCGACCGTCGCCGAACTTTTGAACAGCGGCATTATCGACGCGGCGCAACTTCACGGCAACGAGACCGACGACTATATCAACAATCTGCGCGGCGTCACGAACAAAATTATTATCAAAGCGTTTCGGGCGGACACGGTTAAAGAAAACAGTCTCGCCGATTTTATTTTGATTGACGCGGGCGCGGGCGACGGCAAAACTTTCGACTGGACTTTGATAAAAAATCTGCGGCGCGAATATTTTCTGGCGGGTGGCTTGACTCCGGAAAACGTCGGCGACGCGATTAAACTTTTAAAGCCGTTCGCAGTCGACGTGAGCAGCGGCATTGAGATTGACGGGCGCAAAGATTTTTCTAAGATGACGGCTTTTGCCAATGCAGTAAGGAAGGAAAATTTATGACGAACACAAAGGGACGTTTCGGCATTTACGGCGGGCAATACATTCCCGAAACGCTGATGAACGCCGTGATTGAGCTGGAGGCGGCGTACAATCGTTTCAAGGACGACGCGGCTTTTAATCGCGAACTCGACGAGCTGTTTAAAAATTATGCGGGGCGTCCGTCGCTGTTGTAAGAAAATGACTGATGACTTGGGCGGCGCGAAGATTTATCTCAAGCGCGAGGACTTGAATCACACCGGCTCTCACAAAATCAATAACGTGCTCGGTCAAGCGTTGCTCGCTAAGAAAATGGGCAAGACAAGATTGATTGCCGAGACGGGCGCAGGTCAACACGGTGTCGCGACTGCCACAGCCGCCGCCTTGCTCAACATGGAGTGCGTCGTCTTTATGGGCGAGGAAGATACTCGTCGCCAAGCTCTCAACGTCTACCGCATGAAACTTTTGGGCGCGGAAGTTATTCCCGTCAAGAGCGGCACTGGCACTTTGAAAGACGCCGTGTCAGAAACTTTCCGCGAGTGGACGAATCGCATTGTCGACACGCATTATTGTCTTGGCTCGGTTATGGGACCGCACCCCTTCCCAACAATTGTTCGCGACTTCCAAGCCGTCATTTCTAAAGAGATTAAAGCTCAGCTCTTTGAACTTGAAAAAAAATTGCCCGACGCGGTTGTTGCATGTTGCGGCGGCGGCTCAAATTCTATCGGCACGTTTTATAATTTCATTGACGACAAAAGCGTTCGGCTTATCGGTTGCGAGGCGGCGGGCAGAGGCGTTGACACCTTCGAGACGGCGGCGACGATTGCGACGGGCAGGACGGGAATTTTTCACGGCATGAAGTCCTATTTCTGCCAAGACAAGTACGGGCAAATTGCTCCTGTCTATTCAATCTCGGCGGGGCTTGATTATCCCGGCATTGGTCCCGAACACGCCTGGCTACATGACATTGGACGCGCAGAATACGTTCCGATAACCGACGCGGAGGCGGTCGAGGCTTTTGAATATCTCTCGCGCACGGAAGGCATTATCCCCGCGATTGAATCGGCTCACGCGGTCGCGCACGTCATGAAACTTGCGCCAACTATGGACAAGGATAAAATTATCGTTATCACGTTGTCGGGGCGCGGCGATAAGGACTGCGCGAGCGTCGCCCGTTACAGAGGTGAAGTTATCAATGAGTAAAATATTTGAGGCGTTCGCGCGGGGCAAGGCGTTCATACCGTTTATAACTTGCGGCGACCCCGACTTGAAGACAACCGCCGCCGTCGTCCGCGCCGCCGTCGAGAACGGAGCAGATTTAATCGAACTTGGAATTCCCTTTTCCGACCCGACAGCGGAAGGCGTCGTGATTCAAGCGGCTAATCTTCGCGCTCTTCAAGGCGGCGTCACGACCGATAAAATCTTTGACATGGTAAGAGACCTGCGCGGCGACGTGAAAGTTCCTATGGTCTTCATGACTTATGCCAACGTCGTTTTCTCTTACGGCGCGGAAAAATTTATCGCCACGTGCAAAGAAATTGGGATTGACGGCTTGATTTTGCCTGACGTGCCTTTTGAGGAGAAAGGAGAATTCTTGCCGACGTGTAAAAGATACGGCGTCGATTTGATTTCGATGATTGCGCCGACTTCCGAGAATCGCATTGCGATGATTGCTCGCGAGGCGGAAGGTTTTGTCTACGTCGTGTCGAGCTTGGGTGTGACGGGCGTGCGCAGTGAAATTAAGACCGATTTGACTTCGATAGTCGCGGCGATTCGCGCGAACACAAAAATTCCGTGCGCAGTCGGCTTTGGTATCTCGACGCCCGCGCAGGCAAAGGCTATGGCGAACATTTCCGACGGCGCGATTGTCGGCAGTGCGATTATAAAAATTCTTGCGCAATACGGCGAGGCGGCTCCAAAGTTTGTCGGAGAGTACGTTCGCGAAATTAAAACTGCTTTAAGGGAGGCGTAGTTCATGTTCAAAAAAATTTTTACAGCGGCATTGCTCCTGGTGACAATGCTGTTCACGGGTTGCGGCGGCGGCGATAACTCCGCTGAAAAGAACGGCGCGGATAATAAGAATGCCGCCAACAAGCTCATGATTTACACGTCAATGAAAGAGTCGCTAATCGGCGGCATTGTCGAGGGCTTTAAGGCGAAGAATCCCGGCATTGAGGTTGATTGGCAGTCGGCGGGCGCAGGAAAGATTATGGCGAAGATTGAAGCCGAACGTCAAGCTGGTCACCTCATGGCGGATATAATTTGGACGAGCGAAGTCCCCGACTTCTACCAAATGAAAGCTGACGGCTTGCTCGAACAATATCAGCCCGCAGGTTTCGACGAGCTGTTGAATCCCTTCGACGACTACGACGGCTCATTTACCGCCGCAAGGTTGGGAACACTCGGTATTGTCATTAACATTAACAAGGTGCAGACGCCGCCCGCCGGTTGGGAGACGATTGCCATCGACCCGCTTTACAAAAATTCGTTCGGGATTGCTGACCCCGCGCTTAGCGGCACGGCTCTAATGAGTATCGCGCTCCTTGAAAAGCAATTCGGCTGGGATTACATCGTTCGCTTGCACGACAACGGCGCGACTAAAAGCAAAGGTTCTGGGCGCGTCATTGACGACACCGCCGACGGAGTTT
>CAMYWI010000011.1 GCA_947302675.1 uncultured Selenomonadales bacterium
GAGTTCAAAGGCGATGACGTGCGCCGCGCGATTACTCGCTTTTACAAAGAAAATATGGACGCCAATCAAGTTTTGCTCGACCTGCTTAAAAAATTCGCCGCCGAGAAAAATTGCACGCTCGCGCAGGTTTCGCTTGCCTATCTGATGTGCAAGAATGATTTTGTCGTGCCGATACCCGGAATGCGTCGTGACGAACGTCTTAAAGAAAACTTCGGCGCGGCAGACGTTAAGCTTAGCGTTGACGAACTCGCCGCCCTCGAAGACGCGCTGTCGAAAATTACAATTCACGGCGACAGAAAAGACTCCGACATTATGAAACTCGGCACCATTAAAACTGTCCCGAAGAGCTAACCAAAACTTTTTGAAACGAAAAAGCCGCTCCGATTTTGGAACGGTTTTTTACTTTAGAGTTTTATATTAAATCAAAATTGCTTTAAGCCATTGCTCGACCTACGCGGCGAACGTTGTGCAAAAGCTCGGCACCGTCAAAGTCGTCCCGAAGAGCTAACTAAACTTTTTGAAACAAAAAAAGCCGCTCCGATTTTGGAACGGCTTTTTGCTTTGATTCTTATATCACATTAAAGTTGCTTTAGCCATTGCTTGACCTGCGCGGCTGATTGACTTGCCTCCGCGCCGTGAATCGCAAGCCCCGCGAAAACTTCAGCCATCGGACAAATCTTTTTTATGTAGCTGACGGAGCCACCCAAGCCGCTACCTTCGTGCGTCGCGAACGGGAAAATTTTCTTGCCCGCGAAGTCATAATGCTCAAGGAAAGTACTGACCGCCATAGGGGGAATTGACCACCATATCGGATAGCCAAGAAAAATTTTATCGTAGTCGTCAATGCTCGCAAGGTAGCGTTTCAATTCCGGACGCGCCTTTTGCTGAATCTCAACCTTCGCGACGTTGGTGCACTCGGTATAGTCGACAGGATAATCTTTGACCGTATCGATCTCGAAAAGTTCGCCGCCAACTTCACGCTGAATAAATTCCGCGACGACTTCGGTGTTGCCTTTCGCCAAATTTTTTATCGCGCCGTTGACGTAGTTTTGACCCTTGCGCGAGTAGTAGGCGATTAAAATTTTTGCCATAGTTTCCGCCTCTCAATCGATAATTTTTATAACCCGCGCAGGATTGCCGACTGCGACCGCGTTATCGGGAATATCTTTCGTGACGACGGAGCCGGTGCCGACAATCGCATTTTCGCCAATCGTCACGCCAGGCAAAATATTCACTCGTGCCCCAATCCAAGCGTTCTTCTTGATGAGAATTTCTTTGGTAAAAATGACGCGAATGTTTTTTGGCTCGTGGTTGACTGTGAACAAGCCGACTTCGGGACCGAACATTACGCCATCTTCAACCGTGATAGTGCCGACTGACATAACCGTTAAGCCGTGATTCGCGAAAACATTTTTACCAAGAAACATTCTGCAAGCGCAATCGATTTGGAAAGGCGGCGTCAAGAAATTCGTCGCGTCAAAGTTTCCGTTAAACAGCTCGCGCTCCAGCTCCCAAATCTTTTGCGAGTCGTCGGGGTCAGTCGAGTTTATCAGCCAACACAAATGACGACAACGTTTAAATTCGCCGTGCGCCTCGCGCTTATAATCTTCGTCGAAAATATGATACGGCTTGCCGCCGCGCAGTTCTTCAAAAACACTCATCATTTATCAAGTCCTTTAGTTTCAAATAACATTCTTGTAAGTTTTACCTTTAACTATATTGTGAATGGCACTTTTACTTAAATTAAATTTCCTTGCAAGTGCTACTCCGCCAAAGTTCTTGTCTCCTTTTTTGTAAACCCTGCGAATATAGCGTACCTGCTCTGCTGTAAGTTTTGCCTCGTAATGTTCAACACCAGATTTAGCTAATCCTATTTTATAGGCGTGATTTCGATTTTCACTTTTTGTTGCCCATTCGAGGTTTTCGACATGATTGTTTTGCTTGTTACCTCGATATGATTTACTTCCGGTTTGTTGTAAGGATTTTGGATAAATATTTCAGCGATAAGACGATGAACTGTTACGGTTTTACTATGTTTATTTTTTCTTAAAATCACAAAAGGATAGCCATGTGCATTAAGAGTGGGTTTAAGAATTCTAGTGTAACCCCGTTGAAAACTTCTGACTCTGCCTAAATCGCTTACTTGATAAAATCCCTCATAGCCTTCAACATCGCGCCATTCTTCGCCAAGCAGAATTTCGCACTCTTCGACAACAATGAGTTCGTATTTCGTCGTCATTTGCGCTTTTAACGCCGCCAGAAGTTCTGCAACCTAAGCTTTGTCCCGCATAATAATCGCTCCTTTGTGTTTGACAAAACACGTCGAAACGATTAAGATTGACTGGCAAAAGAGATTTGGCTTGCCGTCTCGACGTGTTAGTTTACTCAACAAGCAAACTTTAACACAAACGAGATTGCGGGTCAAATCTTTTTTTGTTTATAAGCCGCCGACCGCGAAACTGCCTTGCTCTTGAATCATAATCGGTTTAGCCGCGTCGACGACTGACAACGAGCCGAACGCGATTAACCCTGCCGCCAAGCCTGCCAATAATTTTTTCTTCATTTAAAACGCTCCTGTCTTGATGTGCGGGACGTAGGGAGCCTCAAGCCGCTTGATTATCTCGTCGTCAAGTTTGATGTCGAGCGCGGCGACTGCCTCTTCAATGTGCTTGACTGAAGTTGTTCCGACAATCGGCGCGGTTATGAACGGCTTGCTCAGCATTCACGCCAACGTCCCCTACGTTCTTATATGTTTTTCCTTTGAGCAATAGGTAAATAGCCGAACGGCTTACGCCTAATTTTTTTGCCAAAGCATTCGTGCCAAACTCTCTGTCGCCGGAAATATGAACTCTTCGACACCACGCAACCTGTTCGTTCGTCAGCTGCGCGTCGGGACAATCTTCACCGGATTTCATCAGCCCGATTTGCACGGCGTGACGATTAATTTTCGGTTGGAGTGTTCCATTCCAAATTGCCGACGTAATTGTTCATTTTGTTTCCGTCGCGGTGATTAACCTGCGGTTTGTCGTCGGGGTTCGGAATGAACGCCAGCGCAACGAGACGATGAACTTTATTATTGTTGCCTCTGCCCAACGTAACTTGCAAATAACCGTCCTTGTCGACGAAAGGTTTCAAGATTTTAGCTTTGCCTCTGAAAAAACTTTTCGTCCTGCCGAAATTACTGATTTGATATGATCTGACGTAACCGCGAATGTCCCGCCAAATTTCGCCGTCCAAATCGTCAAGCGTCAGCGGATAAAATTCCATAAATGCCGCGTACGTGCGCTTGGCGTCCTCGTAACGGACACGCTCTTTATCTGTCATAGCAATCGCTCCTTTGTGTTTGACAAAACACGCCGAAACGATTAAGATTGACTGACTAAAAAGATTTGGCTTGCTGTCTCGACGTGTTGGTTTACTTTCGATAAGCAAACTTTAACACAAACGAGATTGCGGGTCAAATTTTTTTATCCGCCGGGATTGCCGAAACTCATCATGCCCAAGCAAATGCGCGAAACGTCCATGCCCGTGTTGCCAAACTTTACATACTGCATAAAAAGTCCCTCCAAAAGTTTTCTCGCAAGAATTATAACCTTTGAAGGGATATTCAAGTCAAGCTAAATTTTTCAGCGCGTCGTTCAATCGTTCGAGCGAAATTTTTTTGCCGAGCAGATATAAAATTTCTGTGACGCCGCCCGGTGTGACCTTCTGCATGGAAAGCGCAATCCTCAGCGGCCACATGACCGCGCCGACTTTCAAGCCCGCCTCCGTGACGAACGCGGAGATTTTTTCGTTGAGCGCGTCGAGTGTCCAATCATCGAGCGGCTCCAGAATTTTTATCGCGGAAGAAATTATCTCGGCGGACTTTTCGGGCGTAACCTTATTTCTTTTGTTCGTGAATAATTCTTTGTCGAACGGCGGCAAATTTTTAAGGAAGGCAATCTGCGCGGGAATGTCGGAAAGTTTGGCGACACGAGTTTTTAAAAGACTTGCAAGGAAAATTTTTCGCGGCGCGTCAAAGTCGGCAAGATATTTATCAGCCGCGCAGGCAAAATTCTTGTCGCTCATGACCTTGAGATATTCGCCGTTCATCCAATCGAGTTTGGCATAATCGAACACGGCGGGCGACTTGCTCAAGCCGTCGAGGCTGAAACTTTTAATCAGCTCGTCCATAGAAAAAATTTCTTGGCAAGAATTTTTCGGACTCCAACCCAACAGCGCGACGTAATTTGTAATCGCCTCCGACAAGTAGCCCAGCTCGATCAAGTCATTGAAACTGGTCGCGCCGTGACGCTTGCTCAGCTTTGAAATTGTGCCGTCATCAGATTTTCCCATGACCGGCGCGAGGTGTATGAACATCGGCAACTCCCAGCCGAAGAATTCATAAAGCAAGACGTGCTTTGGCGTCGACGTGATAAACTCCGTGCCGCGTATGATGTGCGAGACTTCCATTAAATGATCGTCAATGACGTTGGCGAAATTGTACGTCGGCATTCCGTCGCTCTTCAACAAAACCTGGTCTTCAAGCTCGCTGTTGGCAATCGTGATATTTCCGTGCAACACGTCAAAGAAAGTCGTCTCGCCGACGCGCGGCATTTTCTGACGAATCGCGACGCCGTTTTCCGTCTCCTCGTAATAGGCGTGACCGTCGGCAACGAGTTGCTCGGCATATTTTTTATAAATGTCCATTCGCTCGCTTTGAACGTAGGGCGCGAAGTTTCCGCCGTGATGAGGTCCCTCGTCGGGAATAATCTGCGCAGCGGCAAGTGTCTTCTCTATAAATTCGACGGCGTCGGCAACGTAGCGGGCGCGGTCGGTATCCTCAATCCGCAAAATAAAATCGCCGCCCTGCGACTTCGCAAACAAATAGGCGTAAAGAGCCGTGCGCAAGTTGCCAATATGCATGTAACCCGTCGGACTGGGCGCAAATCTCGTTCTAACTCTCTTCAAAATATCTCCTCCAAAATTTTTAGACGTAGCGTGTCGTCGAGACGCAAAGGGGGCGGCATGGACGCCGCCCCTTGACGCCGCGTTTGAACAGGATGTTCAAGCGGCGACGCCCCTGCGAGGCGAATTTCTTTGGCGAATGCAACGTCGTTGCATGAGGTTTCTTTCTTCGTTGAAAGAAAGTAGATCCTAAACACAAAAGTTATGAAACGTTCAATCAAAGCTCCAACTCTTCTGCTCGTTCACTCATGCCCTTAATGCAAAGCTCCATTAACTCGCCAAGCTCCATGCCCAAATCGTCCGCGCCGCGCTGAATGACTTCGCGGTCGCACTTCGCCGCAAATCTCTTGTCCTTGAATTTTTTCTTGAGACTCTTAACCGACATGCCCGCCATTTTTTCCGGACGCATAAGCGCGTAGGCATGAACAATCCCCGTTAACTCGTCGACCGCGAACAAACTCTTTTGACAATCAGTCGCGGGCTTAATCGTCGCGCCCGTCAAGCCGTAGCCGTGAGAAATTATCGTAGTAATATCGTCGTCGCTGATTCCTTCCGGCTCCAAAAGCTCGCGAACGTGTTGGCAATGTTCGTCGGGAAACTTTTCAAAGTCAACGTCGTGAAGATAGCCGATTGCCGACCAATGCTCCTTGTCCGCGCCGAAGTGTTCAGCCAATGCACCCATTGCCGCGCTAACTGCCGCCGCGTGTACAAATAAATGCGGCTCGGTCACGTGCTTTTTCAAAAATTCCCGCGCCCGCGCCAATGTCAATTCGCTCATCAAAATCTCTCCTTAAAATTTTTCTGTTGATTGATTCTGCCCCGCGTTTTATTTTCCTGTCGATTGTGCTAAACTTTGAACGGGAGTGATTCTTTTGGATTATAAAATTCGTGAGATTAAACCTGCCGAATATGGCGAGCTGGAAAATTTTTTGTACGAGGCGATTCATGCGCCCGCCGGCGGCGTCAAAGCTCCGCGCGAGATTTTGAAACTGCCCGCGCTCCGAGTTTACACGGAAAATTTTGGCACGCAACCCGCTGACGATTGCCTTGTCGTTGAAGTCGCGGGAAAAGTTGTCGGCGCGTGTTGGGTTCGCATTATGAACGACTTCAGCCACATTGACGACGAAACGCCCTCGCTAGTCATTGCGCTTTACGAAAAATTTTGCGGGCGCGGTATCGGCTCCGAACTCATCAAGAAAATGCTCGCGCGGCTCAAGGAAAAAAATTTCAAGTACGTTTCGCTGTCCGTGCAAAAATCTTTGACCGCGACGAAAAAATTTTATGAGCGGCTCGGCTTTGAAACGGTCGGCGAAGTAATGGGCGACAGCGAATTGGAATTTGTCATGCGCCTGACTTTGGAGGGGAAAAATTTTGCTTGACGAAAAAAAAGTTGCGTTCATAACCTGCGTGAACGACGATTGGTGGTACAGCGAGTGCCTCTTGTACTTGCGGCATTTGAAAATTCCCGACGGCATGACGGCGGAGTTTATCGACGTGCGCGACGCAAAATCTATGACGGCGGGCTACAACCGCGCCATGAAAAGTTCCGACGCCAAGTACAAAATTTATCTGCACCAAGATACTTTTGTCGTGAACAAGAATTTGATTGCTGACCTGCTGAAAATTTTTGCTGATAAATCGATTGGCGTTGTCGGCATGATTGGTTGCATGAACTTGCCGAAGACCGGCGTTTGGTGGGACGGCATGAGGACTTATGGGCGAGTGTTGCACGCTTGCGAGCCGGAAAGCGTCGTTGATTCGCATTGCGACGAGCCGGAAGGCGATTATCAGCAAGTCGAATCGGTTGACGGCTTGTTTTTGGCGACGCAGTACGATTTGACGTGGCGCGAGGATTTATTTGACGGCTGGCACTTGTACGATACGTCGCTTTGCAAAGAAATGAGCCGCGCAGGTTACCGCGTGGTCGTGCCGAATCAGTCAAAAGATTTTTGGTGCATACACTGCCCGAAAGAAAAGCCGCTTGACCCGAAATATCGCCGCTACCAAAAAATTTTCCTGCGCGAGTACGGCGACGAGCTTAATCCCGAAGTTTGAAAAATATTTAAGCCCCGACGAAACATCGGGGCAGATTTTTCTTTATGGAGCCGACTGTCAGACTCGAACTGACGACCTGCGCATTACGAATGCGCTGCTCTACCAACTGAGCTAAGTCGGCGAATCAATCAACGCGCTAATTTATATCACTTTAGCCGCCACCTGTCAAGGTTTTTATTGCGGCGGCGAATTTTTTTTGTTATCATAAAAATAAAAGGTGATTCATTATGCCAAAGCTCTTTGACCCGAAATATCCCGACGGCTTTATCGAAGTCCCGCACATCAACGCCTACCTTATGCCTGGTCCAGATATTTACGTTGAGCCGCGCGAGACTCCTTTCTTCCGCGTGCCGCCAATGATTTACGGCAGTGCTCCGCGCGACGGCGGCAATTTAATCTTGACACCCGAAGAAAAAGACGACCTTATCAAAAAAAATCCTCGCGCGGAAAAATGGATTCGCCCGTTTGTCGGCTCGTTGGAATTTATTCGCGGCAAGAAAAGATTTTGCCTGTGGCTTGAAGATTGTCCGCCTGATGAACTTCGCAAGATACCGCTCGTTTATGAACGTGTCAAAAAAGTTCGCGAACATCGCTTATCGAGTAAACGCACAATCACCCGCAAATTTGCCGATAAGCCGACGCTTTTTGTAGAAGCTCGACAGCCAACGACGGATTATCTGTTGGTGCCATGTGTTAGCTCCTCGCGCCGTGAATATATTCCGATTGGTTACATGTCGGCTGAAGTCGTGGCAAGTAATGCAACGTTCACCGTGCCCGACGCGGATTTGTTTTTGTTCGGCGTGTTGACGAGTTCGGTGCACATGACTTGGACGAAGATGGTTTGCGGGCGGTTGCGCAATGACTATCGCTACTCGAACACGATTTGCTATAACTGCTTTCCGTTTCCGTTGTTCTATCCGGAGACGTGGCGACCGCGCGTTGAAAAGACTGCGCAGAAAATTTTAGACGCGCGGAAAAATTATCCGAACGCGAGCTACGCCGACCTTTACGACGAAATTTCAATGCCGTATGATTTGCGGCGGGCGCACGAGGAAAACGACGCGGCAGTCTTGAGCTTGTACGGGAGCTTACACGCCGACATGGACGAATTGGCAATGCAAATCCGACTGCTTGAACTTTATCAGCAGCTTAAAGAAGATTTTGATTTTGAGGAGGAAGATTTATGAAAACTGATGAACCTACGCTCCAACAGCTTTTGAACAGGGAGGGAATCAAGAAACGCTTTGAAGAACTCTTGGACAACTCCGCGCCGTCGTTTATCTCGTCAATCTTGACAATCGTAAAAGGCAACTCTAAACTGCAAAGTTGCTCGCCGAGTTCGATCTTGGCGGCGGCGGGAATAGCGGCGGCGTTGAAGTTGCCGATAAATCCGAGCTTGGGTTTCGCGTACATTGTGCCCTACAAAAATCAAGCGCAATTCCAACTGGGCTTTAAAGGTTTTATCCAACTGGCAATGCGTAGCGGGCAGTATCGGACTTTGAACGCGGGCGCAGTCTGCGCGGGACAAATCGCGGAGATTGACTTCGTGACGGGCGAGATAATTCGCGGCGAAAAAATTTCCGATGAGGTCGTGGGCTACGTCGCGTACCTTGAGCTGATAAACGGATTCAGCAAGTCGCTTTACATGACGGTTGAGGAACTTCGCGCACATGCCGAGAAATTTTCTATGAGCTACGCCTACGACTTGCGCAACGGCAAGCGGACTTCTGTTTGGTCGACGAACTTTGCGGCAATGGCTAAAAAGACCGTGCTTAAGCGGTTGCTGAGCACCTACGGAATTATTTCGATTGACCAGCAAAGCGCGGCGTTGGCGACGGCTCTTCAAAGCGATCAGGCGGCTATCACGGAGGACGGTTTCCGCTACATTGACAACGAGCCGAACGGCGAGGAAAAACTTGTGCCGTTCAGCGACGTGATTAAACTGCCCGAAGCCGACGAATCCGACAATCCCGACGACGCGGCAGGAGATAAGCCGGAGGAGGAGAAAAATGATTGACGAAACTTTACAAGGACAACTCGCGGCGGAGCTGTTGAAGAAAATTTTGCCAGAAGACATGCAAGCGGCGGCACTGGCTGAACTCGACGCGGAGCTGAAAAAAAATTCCGTCGAGCCGACGGAAAAGTTCAGTCCCGCCGACCGCGCCAAAATTCTTGTTGAGGCGTTGCCGTATATTCAAGAGTTTTCGGGCAAGACGATTGTCATAAAGTACGGCGGTTCCGCGCAGATTAATGACGAGCTTAAATCGAGCGTCATGCAAGACGTTGCGCTGATGAAGTTCGTCGGGATTAACGTCGTTATCATTCACGGCGGCGGCAAGGACATAACGGGCTTTCTTAAAAAGTTGGGCAAGGAAAGTTCGTTTGTTAGCGGCTTGCGCGTGACCGACGATGAGACTATGGAAGTTGCGGAAATGGTTCTCGCGGGCAAAATCAATTCGGAGATTGTGACGCTGTTAAATCGTCGCGGCTTACGGGCGGTCGGCTTGAGCGGCAAGGACGCTGATTTGATTCTTGCCGAAAAAAAATTGGCGACGGTCTACGAGGCGGGCGAGAAGACTAAAGTTGATGTCGGTAACGTCGGCAAGGCGAAGAAGATTAACATTGAGATTGTCGGCGACTTGATTGCGCAGGGCTATGTTCCCGTGATTGCGCCAATCGGCGTGGGCGAGGACGGGCAGAGCTTTAACATAAACGCGGACGACGTGGCGGCTGACATTGCGGGCGCACTCAAGGCGGAGAAACTTTTACTGCTGACGGACACGGCGGGCGTCTACAAAAATTTTGAGGACAAGGAAAGTTTTATCTCGACGCTTAAAGCTGACGAGGCGCGAGCACTTATCAAGGACGGAATAATTTCTGGCGGCATGATTCCCAAAGTCAAGGCGTGCTTGCGAGCACTCGACAAGGGCACGAACAAAGCCTACATAATCGACGGGCGGCTACCACACTCGATAATTTTGGAGCTGTTCACGGCGGCGGGGCTTGGCACGGAAGTTGTATAAAATTTTGAGGAGTGATTTGTTTGACTGAGGAGAAAATTTTTGAGCGGGACGACAAGAATTATCTGCCCGTGTTCAAGCGTTACAAGATAGTTTTGGAGCGGGGCGAGGGCGCGTATCTTTACGACATCAACGGCAAAAAGTATATCGACTTCCTGGCGGGCATCGCGGTAAATGTTTTGGGTCACAACTATCCGCCGCTGGTCAAGGCAATTTCGGAACAGGCGGCGAAAGTTATTCACGTGAGCAATCTCTACTACACTGAACCGCAAGCCGCCGCCGCCGCAAAACTCGTCAAGCTCAGCGGTTTGGACAGGGCGTTCTTTGCAAATTCGGGCGCGGAGGCGAACGAGGGCGCGATTAAAATTGCCCGCAAGTTCGCCAAGAAAGTATCCGCCGACAAAGTTCAAATCATCACGGCGTGGGACAGCTTTCACGGGCGGACGCTCGCGACTTTGACGGCGACGGGTCAGCCGCATTATCACAAGGGCTTTGAACCGTTGCCCGCCGGTTTCGACTACGTTCACTTCAACGACGCGGACGAGCTTGCCGAAAAAATTTCTGATAAGACCTGCGCGGTAATGCTTGAGACGATTCAGGGCGAGGGCGGCGTTTATCCTCCGAAAGGCGATTATCTAAAAAAAGTCCGCGAGCTTTGCGACAAACACGGCGCGTTGTTGATTCTCGACGAGATTCAATCGGGCATGGGGCGCAGCGGCAAATTCTTCGCCTATGAAAAATACGGCATTAAGCCCGATATCGTCACGTTGGCAAAAGGTTTAGCGGGCGGCGTCCCGATTGGCGCGTTCATCTGCACGGAGGAAGTTGCGCGGGCATTTAATCCTGGAGATCACGGAACGACTTTTGGCGGAAATCCTCTCGCCTGCGCGGCGGCAAATGTGGTTCTCGATACCGTACCCGACGAAAAATTCTTGGCGCACGTCGAAGAAGTCGGGAAATATTTCAAGGAAAAACTTATTGACTTACAGAAAAAATATCCCACGCAAATTAAAGAGATTCGCGGCGAAGGTTTGATTCTCGGTGCGCAACTCGACAAAACTAAAAAATCGGGCGTCGAGATTGTTAACGAGTGCATGAAACGCGGCGCGATTATCAACTGCACGGTCGGCACTGTCTTAAGATTTATCCCGCCGCTGATTATCACGCCCGCGCAGGTCGACGAAGTTATTAATATTCTTGACGCCGTGTTGGGAGAATAAGTATGGTTGACAAAGATTTGTTCCTGCACGACTTGTCGATAGTCGCAATTCTCAAAAACGAGGGGCACTACCTCAAGGAGTGGTTGGATTATCATTTACTCGCGGGCGTTGACCACTTTTATCTTTACGACAACGAAAGTCCTGACAATCAAGCGGAAGTCGCCGCACCTTACGTCGAGGCGGGGCTTGTCGATTATTTCTCTTTGCCTGGTCCGAAGAAACAACTTGTCGCCTATAGGACGGCTATCAATAAATTCAAGTTCCAAAGTCGTTACATGGCGTTCGTTGACGGCGACGAGTTTATTTATCCGAAATCCAATCGGAGCATTTCGGAAGTGCTTGACGAAATTTTGTCGCAAGATAAAAATGCGGCGGGCGTGTTTATCAACTGGCAAATTTTTGGGTCGAACGGACAAGAGAAAGCGGATTATACTCGCGGCGTGCTTGAGAGATTTACGCGACGTGCACCGCGCGACGAAGGGCGAAATCATATCGGCAAGACCATTGCTAACCCGCGCAAGATAGAGAAGTACGCTCACCCGCACTATCCTGTTTACTTTGACGGGGCGTACTCTATCAACGAGAGCGGCGGCGTTGTGGAGAAATTTTCCAATAAGCCCGTGACGGCGGACAAGATTGCCCTTCACCATTACTATTTAAAATCTAAGGAAGAGGCCGAGAAAAAATTTAATGTGTTCAGCCCGTGCAATGGAAGAGACAAGAGAGAAATTAAGGATAGGCGCATGGTCACAGAAGACCGCAACGAAGAGTTTGACGACAGCATTTTGGCTTAT
>CAMYWI010000012.1 GCA_947302675.1 uncultured Selenomonadales bacterium
ACGAACAGAAAGCGCGGCGTCATCGCGAGACATGCCCGCGCCGTCGTCCGTCACATGAATCAACGACTTGCCGCCGTTCTGAATTTCGACTTCAATGCGTTTCGCTCCCGCGTCGATAGAATTTTCAACAAGCTCCTTGACGACGGAGGCGGGACGCTCGACGACCTCACCCGCCGCAATTTTATTAATCGTGTTCGAGTCGAGAAGTTTAATCTTGGTCATGAATTCGCCTCCGCAAATTTAGTTAAAGCCGTCGTCGGTCACGCGGATTAAAGACTTGCCGCCGTTCTGAATTTCGACTTCGATGCGTTTCGCTCCCGCGTCGATAGAATTTTCAACAAGCTCCTTGACGACAGAGGCGGGACGCTCGACGACCTCGCCCGCCGCAATTTTATTTATCGTGTTCGAGTCGAGAAGTTTAATCTTGGTCATTTGCTTGCCCCCGCAAATTTAGTTAAAGCCAGTGGCAAGCGTCGAGAGATTGACATGGACGACGATATCTTGATAGTAAGGCTCCGTCACGGAAACGCCTTCGGGCGTGTCAAGGTCTTTAGGACGCCCCGAATCGTCGGCGGGCACGACTACCCAAAAAATTACGTCGACTTGCCCCGAAGTCAAAGCGGCGGCTCGCGCACTGCTGTCGACTTGCACAAGCTCCAGGTTCTTGCCAATGCGCTTGCCGATTTCCGATAAGACAGCTGTGTTAAAACCGGCGGGCGTTCCGTCGGCGAGCACCAAATCTAAAGGCGGCAAGTCGCCCGTGATTCCAACTCTGATAACTTCCGCGCCGTCGATTTGCGGCATGTCAATCGGCGTCGGCGTCGCAAAGTTTGTTATGTACTTATCAATCAGCGCGTCAAGCGAGCCGTCAGCCTTCATTGCGTCAATCGCGGCATCGAAGGCATTTTTCAAATCGCTGTCGTCTTCGCGCATTGCGCAACAAAAATTATCGACGAGCTTAACGGTCTGCGTCTCCTTTATCGCGAAGTCGGAATTGTTGGCTGTCATGTACTTCGCGACGCTGCCATAAGTTTGAATCGCGGCAATGTTATTCGAGGCAAGAGCCATTTGCATTGAGTTGAAGTTGTCAAAGAAAGTGACGCCGGCTTGTGGCGTCGTGTTCAGTTGAGTAATCGCGCCGACCTGCGACGCCGCCTTATCATTATTTCCACAACCGCTCACCGCAAAAATTATCATCAGCAACAAAAAAATTTTTCGCATGTCAAACCGCCTTTACTTTATGAAGTTGAGATAAATCGCCAAGAGAATCAATCCAGGTACGCCGAACACGCCGACAATCAGCGCGTGAATGAACGTGATTTTTATCATGATTAGCCCCGTAAAGTTTACAAGGTAGAGAATCACCGCGCCGATTATGCTGTTCCAAATGATTTTGAACGGCAGCTCGATAAAAAATTTCAGCGCGATAATTATCAAAAGCCCCGCGACCAAGCCGATACCAATTTCAATCATATTCAAACCTCCAAATCATCTTACGTAAATTGTCAGCGTGTTGTAAGTCAGAGCCTGCAAAGTCAAATCGGCAGTCGTCACGGCTCGCAGCTCGTTGAAGAGAGTTTGCGGAGAGCCGCCGTAGCCGACGTTGAAGACTGCGCGACCGCCTTCGTAGCTCGACAGATTAAAATTCTTGACGCGCCCGATTTTGCCCAAAGCACTTTGCACAACATTTATCTTGGAAAAGTCCGCGCCGTAAACAATGACCTCAACGCCCTGCCGCGAAGTGTACATGCCGGTTATCTGCTCAACGAAGTAATTGCCCATTTGCTCGCCCGCCGAAGTCAGAGCTTTCTTGGCGGCGATTGCCTGCGAGTTGTCGTAAGCCGAACCGTATTTGCCGTCCGCCGCGATAACTTGTCCAGTCTTCACGATAAACATCTTAGCCTCGACGCGGGCACGGCAAGCCTCCATGTTCGTACGCTGATTGCCTGGCAGATAATTTCCCATATCGCCGACGCCCTCCGAAAAACTCTCGCCGACACTCATAATATCCGCGCCGAACTTTTCAGCCGCCGCCTTCATCTGCGCGACATTCATCGCCATAGGACTTTGATAATTTAAGCCCGTGCCGACCTCGACGACGTTTGAAAAGCCCGCGTTGAGGAGCGTTTTGACAATGGCAGTCTCGCCGCCCGCACCGTTTACGCTGTAATTCAAATGTTCTTCGGGAACATAGACGGCGATTTTCGGATTACGCAGTTGCACATTGATAATGCCAAGCCGCGTCAACTCGTTCATGAGCTTTGAATCGGGTTGGTCGTCGACAGTTGCGTTAATCGTGACGCGCCAGCCGTCCGCAATTTGTTCGCTACTTATAACACTGTACTCGTTGACGAACCCGCGCGACTGCGTATAAATTTGATCGCTAATCAGCGTGTAATTTTCAACAATCGTCTGCGCGTCAACTAAAATTCCCATTGCATCTTCGACGGCGGCTCTTAGTGCATCGTTCTCAGCCTCAGCGGCAGTTAAGCCCGTCCCTGTGACCGTCACATTTTTTGCCGACGCGCCCGCGCAGATTATCATCAACATAAAAAGCATTGCCAAAAATTTTTTCATGAAATCACTTCCCTTTAATTTTGTCGAAAGGCAGAGGGGGCGTCATGGATGACGCCCCACAAAGCCGCGTTTGAACAGGATGTTCAAGCGGCTACGCCCCCGCGAGGGCGAATGCAACGGTGTTGCATGAGGTTTTCTTTTGTAACTTTTCTTTGGGCAAGCAAAGAAAAGTTTTTCAACAAACAAAAATTAAGATTAGCCGGAACGAAAAGGGGGAGCTTATCCTCTTTTAACAACGTCGCCCTTGCGAATGCCGCTCGCGTGACCTTCCGCCTTGCAAATCGCGTAATCCGAATAAGCCTCGACGACTTTAATCTTGCCGATCTCATTTTGTTTCATGCCGACAATCTTCCCATTGACGACAATCGGCGAAGACTCTCGACAGACAATCAAAACTTCGCCCTGCCGAAGACCGCTGTCCGCGCCTCTGTCAATGTAAATATTCTCGCCGTCAATCTCGGCGACGCGGGCGCGGAACGGGTTAATATTGCTGACTTCCTTCAAAAAAACATCGGCGGCATTTTTACAGGCATTGTGAAAGGCGGCGACGACGCTCGAACCGCTCTTGCTACCCTCTATCGACTTGGCAGTAATAATCTCGCCCGTCGTGTTGTCGACCAAACGATATTCAAAGCCGATTCGCCCCTTGAACTTGTTGACAAACTCACCCGCCGTCGCGCTGACATTTTCAAGCCCCAAAGCCGCGCCGATTGTAGAAATGGCAGTCGAAGTCGGATTTTGTTCAATAGCCGCCATAGTCACCTTGCCGACCAAACTATAATCCGCGCCGCTCAACTTGCCCAACTCAACGGCTTGATTCGGGTCAACCGCAATATTTTGAAAGCCCTGCTCGCGAAGTATCGCGCCAAGTTGCGCACGCTCAACAACCCTATAAGTTCCGCTGTAGTGTATGGCAATGATAAGTTGTTCGGTCATGATCTCGGCGACTTTTTCTGCGTCGTAGCCCGAAACATTTTCAAGCGGCATGACGGCGACGAGTTTTGGAGCGGCGGCGCAATTCGCGGAAAATATCATAATCATCAACGCGCATATCGCCGCAAAAATTTTCCTCATGATGACCTCCTCCTTACAGTTTTTTTTAATATAGCAGACCCGAATTAAAATCTCAATAAGAATTCGCGCCGCGCGGCAAAATTCGCTTGATATATTTAACTGATTTTAATAAAATCTGCACAGAAAAATTTGCGCGAGGTAAGTCATGGAAGAGAAAAATTCAACAGAGAAAAAAGACAAGCGCACAGTGTCAGTGGCGATTGTCGGCGGCGCGATTATCGCCGTGCTTTTAATTCTTTCCACGTTTTGGATAAATCAAAGCAACCTGCGAAGCATATCGGAGGCGGTTCACTCGGCGGGCGAACTTTATCTTTACGAGATGACCAATCGCCGCGAGCAAGTCCTCAACACCCGAATAAATTTAAAGGTCGGCAACCTCCGCGCGGCTCTGAAATCTTTGACGCCCGCCGATTTGCAAAGCGTCGAGACTTTGAGCGCGTTCCTTGCCAAAACTAAAAAGCTTTACGGCGTCGAACAATTCGCGCTCGCCGACTCAAGCGGCAGAATTTTTACGCCCGAAGGTCTCGCACCCGACGCTGATAAATATCCCTTCGCCGGCAAAACTTTCACTGAGCCGAAAATTTTTACCGCGAACAAAATTATCTCCGTCGTCGCGCCCGTCGAGAATGTAAATTTTCAAGGCACGCCGATTAAAAATTGTTTTCTGCAAATCTCCGTCGCCAAATTCCTTGAAGGCATTTCAGCGAACGTGACCGGCAACGAGGCAACTTTTTTTAACCTCTACTACGCCAACGGCGACACGCTCACCGAGTCCGTCTTGGGCTATTCCGATAACGGCGGCAATCTTATGACGGCTCTCGAAGACGCGACCTTTGATAAAAATTTCTCACTCGAAAAAATCCGCGACGACTTTGAAAACGCGCGGCAGGGCATGACAATGTTCACTTATCGCGGCAAGAAAAGTTCGCTTTACTATCGCCCCGTCTCACACACGGATTGGATTCTTTCCTACCTTGCCCGCGACGATAAAATTCAAGAACAAATTTCCGCCGTGAATTCCGAAACGCTCAGCCGCTCATTATTGCAAATCTTCTTGACGGTCGCGGCAATGCTGATTGTCTTCGCGCTGATAATTTCGCAAGCCAAGAAAAATTCCAGGCTCCTACATCAAAAAAATCTCGTCGAGACCGAAAACCGAGTTAAGCACGAGGAAATGGAAGAAAAATTGCGCCTGCAAACAAAATTGCTGTCGGAGGAGCGGCGTCGGCGTCGGCAAAGCGAAATGATTCAGGCATTGACGGCGGACTATCGGCTCGTCTATCATTTGAATTTGGATTCGGACGAGGCAGTTTGTTATCGCGCCACGCCCGAAATAACTATGTGGCTCAAGCGCAAGCAAAGCGACGTTATCAGGTTCCAAGAGGCAATGAAAAATTATGTTCGCGAATACGTCAGCCCCAATGACCGCGAAAAGCTTTTGGAGTTCGTCAAGCCGGAAAATCTTCGTGCGCGTTTAGCAAAGGAAGAATTGATCTCGCAACGCTACCTGTTGACGCGCAACGGCGCGGAACATTTTATGTTGCTCCGCGTCGCAAAGATTGACGCGGGACTTCACGCGGTGGGCGTCGGCTTTGCAAATATCGACGAGCAAACGCGCGACACTCTCGCCAAAAATCAGGAGCTTGCCAACGCGCTCGCCCAAGCCCAACACGCCAACGCCTCAAAGACAACTTTCCTTTCAAACATGAGCCACGACATCCGCACGCCAATGAACGCGATCATCGGCTTTACCAACTTGGCACTGCGCCACTTTGAAAACCGCAACCAAGTCCGCGACTCGTTGGAAAAAGTTTTGTCGTCGAGTAATCACTTGCTCGGCTTGATAAATGATATTCTCGACATGAGTCGCATTGAAAGCGGGCGCGTCGAAGTCGCCGAACAGGAATGCAACCTTTCCGACCTCGTGCACAATCTGATTCACATTATCCAGCCGCAGATTAACGCCAAGCAACAGAAATTCCAAATCGACGCCTTCAAAGTCAAGAACGAGGACGTTTACGCCGACCAACTCAAGATTAACCAGGTGCTGATAAATATTTTGAGCAACGCGGTTAAGTACACGCCCTCGACCGGCTCGATTTTCTTCCGCATTTCTCAAAGCGAGTCGAAAATTCCCGGCTTTGCGAAGTACGAATTCCGAATCAAGGACAACGGCTTGGGCATGAGCAAGGAATTTTTAAAGCACGTATTTGACGCCTTCGAGCGCGAAGAGACTTCGACGAAGAGCGGCATTCAAGGCACGGGACTTGGCATGAGCATTACAAAAAAAATGGTCGAGCTTATGGGCGGCGATATTCAAGTCGAGAGCGAGAAGGACAAAGGCTCCGAGTTCACCGTCACGCTTGACTTGCGCCTTCAAAAGAACGTCAAGCAAGTCCCGATTCAAGAGTTGGATAATCTGCGTGCGCTGATTGTCGACGACGACTTCAATACGTGCGAATCCGTGACGACGATGTTAAAGCAAATGGGTATGCGTTCAGAGTGGACGACTTCGCCGCGCGAGGCAGTCTTCCGCGCAGGTCGTGCGCTTGACGATGACCCGTTCAGCGCGTACATTGTCGATTGGCTCATGCCCGAACAAAACGGGATTGAGACGGTCAGGCAAATTCGCCGCGTCGTCGGGAACACCGCGCCCGTGATAATTTTGACGGCTTATGACTACTCTGATATTGAGGCGGAGGCGAAGGCGGCGGGCGTCACAACTTTTTGTACAAAGCCGCTGTTCATGAGCGATTTGAAAAATGCCTTGTCGCGTGCAATTCACGGTCGCAACGAGGAGGAGGCAAGCCATAACGAATTGTCTTCGACGGACTTCAGCGGCAAGCGCGTTTTGTTGGTTGAGGATATTGAAGTCAATCGCGAGATTGCGAAGGCAATTTTAATGGAGATAGGGCTTGAGGTTGAGGACGCCCGCGACGGCTCCGACGCCGTGCAAATGGTTAAGAACTCGCCGCCGAATCACTACGACATAATTTTAATGGATGTTCAAATGCCAGTGATGAACGGCTACGACGCCACGCGGAATATTCGTGCGCTCAGGCGCAACGACGCAAAGAAAGTTCCGATTGTCGCGATGACGGCGAACGCTTTCGAGGAAGACAAAGAGAACGCGATTAAGGCGGGCATGGACGACCACCTTGCCAAGCCGCTCGACATTCCAAAGCTTATCGACATGCTCAACAAGTATTTGAAATAAATTAGATTTTTAAGGGAAAATTTTATCAAACGAGGTGATTTAATGGCTGAAGTTCAGAAAAAGGAACTGAATCAAGCCGCCGCGAAAAAATTTTGGACAAGCGACATGGAGGCGATAATTGCGATAACGCTCGTGCTGTTGATTTTGGGCACGATAAACGTATTTAGCTCAAGTTTTATCTTTGCGGAGGCGGAGTTCGATACGCCTTACTTTTTTTTGAAACGGCACGTCCTAAATATTTTTATCGGGCTGATAGCGTTCGGCGTGTGTCTTCGTTTCGACTATCACGTTTGGCGCAGGGCAATAGTTTTCATCGTGGGTGGCACGTTTCTTGCATTGGTAGCGGTTTTATTCTTCGGACCAGTCGTAAACGGGGCGCAACGTTGGTTGCCGCTACCATTCGGGCAATTTCAACCGGCGGAGTTGGCAAAGCTCGTCTCGATAATGATAGCGGCGGCGTACATTTCCTTTAAAATAAAATTGGAGCAAGAGTTGCATTATTTGACGGTGCAAATGGCGGTAATATTTGTTTTCGCGCTTTTGACGGAGTTTGAACCGGACATGGGCACGGCGTCGATAATCTTAGGCATTCCGCTTTTAATGCTGATAATTTCGGGGCTGAGCCAAAAAAGAATTCTGCAGTTGTTGACTGCGGCAGGTTTAGGCGCGGCGATTTTAATCTATCGCGAGCCTTACCGACTTAAACGCCTGCTGATAGCTTATGATCCTTGGTCGGACGCGCAAGACGTCGGCTATCAAACAGTTCAATCGTTATCGGCGATAGGTTCGGGCGAGCTAACGGGCATGGGACTTGGTGTCGGCGTCTCGAAGTATGATTACTTGCCAGAGGCGCACACGGATTTTGCCTTCGCGATTTTCTGTCAAGAGAATGGATTTTTGGGCGCGATCTTTGTCTTCCTATTGTTCGCGGCGTTCGCGGTGTACGCGGCGCGGATTGCCAACAAGGCGCGTGACGAGTTCGGGCAAGTCTTCGCAATGGGGATAATGCTCCTGGTCGTGGGTCAAGCGATAGCGAATTTGTTCATGGTCGGCGGCATGATACCGGTCGTGGGCGTGCCGTTGCCGTTCATAAGTTACGGCGGCACTTCGCTAATCGTCACAATGGCGGCGATTGGAATTCTCGTGAACATCGGCAAGCAGAGCGACAAAGGCAAGTAACTTTTAAAAAAGGAGAGATTTATTTTGAAGTATGAAGCTGTTATCGGATTGGAAATTCACAGCGAGTTGAAGACGGCGACGAAAATTTTTTGCGGGTGCGCCACGACTTTCGGCGCGGAACAAAATACGCACACTTGCCCCGTATGCTTGGGCTTGCCCGGAGTTTTGCCGACGATTAATAAAAAGGTCGTCGAGTTCGCCATTAAAGCGGGACTCGCGACCAACTGCAAGATTAACAAGTACAGCAAGTTCGACAGGAAGAATTATTATTATCCTGACCTGCCGAAGAACTGGCAGACGTCGCAGTACGATTTGCCGATTGCCTACGCGGGGCACGTCGAGATTGACGTTAACGGCGAGAAAAAAACCGTTCGCCTCACGCGCATTCACATGGAAGAGGACGCGGGCAAGCTTGTACACAGCGGCACGACGATTAAGGACTCCGCCAGCTCCAACGTCGACTACAACCGCACGGGCGTTCCGCTGATTGAGATTGTCAGCGAACCCGACATGCACTCCGCCGCCGAAGCCCGCGCTTACATGGAGAAGATTAAATCGATTCTCGAATATATCGACGTCTCGAACTGCCGCATGGAGGAGGGCAACCTTCGCGCAGATATCAACGTCTCACTCCGTCCCGTCGGCAGTGACAAGCTCGGCACGCGCACGGAAATGAAAAATATCAACTCGTTCAAAGCCCTCGAAGACGCGATTAACTATGAGATTGAGCGGCAGGCGGAAGTTCTCGACGACGGCGGCAAGATTATTCAAGAGACGCGCACTTGGAATCCGGAGAAGGGAATTACGCAGTCCATGCGCTCTAAGGAAGACGCGCACGATTATCGTTACATGCCCGAACCCGACTTGCCGCCGATTGTCACGACGGACGCGGAGATTGAGGCGTTCAGAAAGTCCTTGCCCGAACTGCCCGACGCTCGCCGCGAACGTTTGATAAAAAATTTCGGCTTGAGCGAATACGACGCGGGCATTATCACAAGCTCGCGGGCAATGGCTGAGTATTTCGACGCGGTTGTTGACGGCGGAGCCGATGCCAAAGTCGCCGCCAACTGGATTATGGGCGACCTTTCCAAAAATCTCAACGCCGATAACTTGACGATTGAACAGTCGCCCGTCGACGCCAAACGCCTCGCCGAGATGATTCAGCTGATTGCCAACGGCACGATTAGCGGCAAGATTGCCAAGACGGTTTTCGCCGAAATGTGGAAGTCGCCCGCCGCGCCCGCGCAGATTGTCAAGGACAAGGGGCTTGTTCAAATCACGGACACTGGCGCGATTGAAGGCGTCATAGATGAAGTCATTGCCAAGAATCCAAAGGCTGTTGAAGAATATCGCGGCGGCAAGAAAAAAGCTCTCGGCGCACTCGTCGGACAAGTCATGAAACTCACGAAGGGCAAAGCTAATCCTCAGCTCGTCAATCAGCTTTTGGCTAAGAAGTTGGAGGCTTAACATGAGCGCGAGCTTTATCAAAATGATTTCCGAACTCCACACGGAAAGATTTAACATGCACTTGGCGGAGCTTGTCACAAATCAAACGCCGTGCGGAATTTTTTTCGGCTTTGTCATGATTCCAAGTGACGCGGCGTCAAATGTCCAAACGCTCCTCAAAACCGGCTTGAATGTCACCTGCGCGGTCGTGCTCGCGGACGTTCAGGCAAATGCGCTGAGAAAATTAGTAGATGTGCCTGTCATTGCGCTTGAGGACTTCCCACGCTTTGGCGAAGAAAATTTCCCCGTTAAGCCGCAAGAAGTTTTCACGACATATGGCGGTTTGCCCTTAGTCTTCACGAATTATTTTGCCCGCTACGGAATGGAAATGCTTAGTACTTCCGACGGCGAAAAATTTTTGTTCATGATGAAACATTTGCCCGAACTCTACAGCGTCTACAACATGCTCGGCGATGACGAGTCCAAGAAAGTTTTCTGCGCGGCGATTAAAGGCGAATTGACCGGCAAGATCAGCGACTATCGCTTTGCGCCAGAGCCGCAATATTTCTTGAAGGGCTTTTTGCCGAACGCGGGCGACATTGCGATTGACGGCGGGGCTTATGACGGAGCGACGGCTCTTGCCTTTGCCAAACGCGGCGCAAAAGTTTTTGCCTTCGAGATGGACGCGACCAATTACAAAAATTGCGCGGCTCGCATTGGGAACAATCCCGCCGTCACGCTTGAGAATCTCGGCTTGAGCGACAAGGCGGGTAAAGAATCCTATTCCAACTTTGATCAGGGCAGTCACAGAGATTTGAACGGTAACTTGACGGCGAACTTCATTGACCTTGACACTTACGTTGCGCAAAAAAATTTGCCGCGCGTCGATTAGATCAAGCTTGACATTGAAGGCTCGGAACTCGACATGTTACACGGCGCGGCGAAGACTATCACCCGTTGCAAGCCGAAAATGGCGGTCAGTGCCTATCACAAGCCCGAAGACTTATGGACGCTCGCCACTTATATCAAATCCCTCCGCGCAGATTACGAGTTCGAGTTTCGCCATTATCAAATCGACTGCACGGATTATATTTTGGACGACGAGCAACGCGCCATCTTAAAATATTTCGGGCTGAATTATTTCTTGCCTTCAGGTTGTGAAAAAGTTCTGTACTGCAAATGATTTTAGCGATAAAAAAATCCCTGCCCAATGTCGGGTAGGGAAATTTTTTTGTTCAGCCCATGTGGACACCCTTGACGAGAAGTCGCGCTTTTGCTCTGGCAAGTGCCGCCTCTGCGCGGTTAATGTCAATGTCAGAATCTTTCTTGTTGAGGCGTTCGCTTGCGCGTTCGTAAGCCGCCTTCGCGCGGTCAACGTCGATATCGTCGGGATTTTCAGCCGCGTCCGCGAGGATTGTAATCTTGTCGGGCGTGACTTCCATAAAGCCGCCACTCACGAAAAGTTGAGTCTCGCCGCCGCCAACTTTGATTCGCATTGCGTGCGGATTGAGTTCCGTCAAAAGCCTCGCGTGCTTAGGCAAAATGCCAAGCTCGCCGCAAATCGAACGGACAATCAGCATGTTAATATCGTTCTTGTAAACTTCGCCTTTGTCGGGCGTGGCAACCTCAAGCAGGATTGTGG
>CAMYWI010000013.1 GCA_947302675.1 uncultured Selenomonadales bacterium
CGGCATACGCGATACTGAACTGTGACTGGAGTTCAGACGTGTGCTCTTCCGATCTGTTGTCGACGTTCGACCTGTGCATTTTCTTGAGCCAGCTGTCGTTTCGCCGCGTCAAGTTCTTCTTGCTGTTGTTGCGCTCGGCTTTTCATCGGGAGTTCAGCGCGAGGTTGCGGCGCATTGAAAGAAACTTTTGGCTCGACAGATTGAGCGGCGGTTTGGCGTTCCTTTTGCAGACGCGCAACTTTTTCGGCATTAACCACCAGAGCAACCTTCCGCATGTGATCAAGGCGTTCGCGCGAAAAATTTTTCAGCAAGTCGCGTTTGATTTTCTCCCAGTAATCGTCATTCCAATCAGCCTTGCGGTCAGTGAACGGCGTCAAATCTTTGTGCCGCTCGAAAAGTCCTTTACTCGCGCAGTAATTATAGTCGTCGAGATATTCTTCAAACGTCGGGTCAACGTCCAAGCTGTCAACAAAAGTATATTTTAAATCCTTGACGTCGCCAACGTCCGCAGATTTTTTAACCTCTTGGTGCAAATTAATCACCACCTAAATTTCTAAGATGCCGCCAATTCTGTCGCGACAATCCTCAATCCACGCCAAAACCTTGCGATTGTGTTCAAGCTCTTGCTGTTTACGTTCCTGATTTTTGGCGCACTCTTCAAGCTCGTTGTATTTCTGCGCGATAAGTTTATCAAGCTCGTCGAACATTATCGTGAATTGCGTCTTCATGTCGTCGATTTGTTTTTCGGCGTATTCCAGCGCGTTGTCAATGCCGTCGTCGATATTCATGCGGAACTTTTTGACGAGTGCCGTCTGAATTTTGTCCGTCGCCATAGAAAATTTTTCGATACGCTCGCTTCTTTCCTCGAAGACATCACGCATGACCGTCTGATAATCCATAACCGTTTTGTAAACGTCCTCGTCCTTGTAATCGTCGACAGTAACGTAAACATCTTCCTCAATGTAAGAATCGCGCCAGAAAGTCCACCATTTCTTTTTGGGATTTTTGACTTTGCGCGTGCCGGCTTTTTCTCTGTGCGAGCCGGTTTTGACTTTGCGCGTACCGATTTTTTCTTCGTGCGAGCCGAC
Organism: uncultured Selenomonadales bacterium; assembly: GCA_947302675.1. Next base: position 1,089 of record CAMYWI010000013.1, read on the forward strand.
GATAACTTCTTCCGCCTTCTCGCCAACTTTTTCATGCCACGTTTTAGTTTCGTAGGTGACTTCGCCGAAATCTTCGACCGCCTCCGTTGCAAACTCGTCCGAACACCAAGCGACTACAGTTTCCTGCATGTTTTTCAACGCGCCTTTAATCAAATCAACCGTGTCGAATTCCAACGCCTCGCCCGCCGAATCTTCATCAAAGCGCGTGAGTTTCTCTTGATATTCCAAAAGCATTTTCTCGCCGGTCTCAACGACTTCATGATTTATGACGCTTTCGAGTTCGGCACTCATTTGCGCGATAGCATTAGACGACATTTCAGCAAACTGCGCGACCAAACGTTTTGCCTCTGCGCGGCTGGTAATCGTGTAGCCGTAATGACGGAAAATCATTGTGGTTTTGCTGGAGCTTTCCGCCTTGAGTTGTTCAGCCTTAGTTTCAATCTGATTCATGGGATTAAACGCGGCGATACGAGATTTGAAACTCTGCGCCTCTTTACCGTCACGGATTTTGGCTTTGACGGCTTCGGCGCGGGCGGCGTAAGCTTTGGCGGCGTCTTCGTTGGTCGCGACGGTGGTCTTTGCCTTCGCCAAAACTTGACTGCTTTCCAAAACTTCGTAGAAAGACTCGACCAAGTCTTTGATTTTCTTAGTCTGCGCGTACTTCTTGACGTAAGCCGTAATCGCCGCCTCGATAGAATAAAGCCCACAGTGAATGAACGCTTGAGTTTTTGTGTCGCCGTCGTTCTGCGCCTTTGTCAAATGATATTCCAGTTCGCGTTTCGTGCTCGGTGCCAAAACTGAATATTGCTCCAAGTGCATTGGCTCGTAGTCAATAAATTTGTCAATCATCGGCAACGTATCGCGGGCGGCGGAGGAAAGTTTTCTTTCTTCTGCGCGGCTCAAGTTATCAATATCAACATCGCGCAGGACTGTGCAGAGATTGAGCGCAGTGAACGCCGAGCACGGAAAAATTTGCGGGTCATGTATGCCGTGCGACGCGAGATATTTTTTTGCCTGGTCAACGACGCTGGCAATATTTTCTTCCTCCGGATTAAAGCTGTCCATTTTATTTATCACGAACATAAAGCGGTCGCGAATTTGCTTGCCGCCCTTGCTGATTTGCTCGGCGACGTAATCCAAAAGCGCGGCGTCGTCATTCGTGCTTAGCTGCGTGCCGTTCAAGACGTACAAAATCAAATTGTTGGAGTCGTTGTTTATCGCGCTGTAGGTCGCGTTTTTGTGCGCTTGATTCTGTGAATTGTTCGGACCTGGCGTGTCGACAAGTTGCAAAGCCGTCGTTCGCGCGTCGATAAAGGGAATGTCGCCTTCGACGTTAACGCGGTGGACTTCGGGATTGCTATTGAGCCGCTCCATGACATCGTAAGTTAAATTGTCGACCGCCTCCAGCAACTCGCCGCTCTGATTGTAAACTTTGGCATTGAAAAAATCTTTGTCGTTGTCGGTTATGCAGGTGATTGTAGCGGTGCAAGCCTCATTTTTGGCGGGCATCAATTTTTGTTCAAGCAAAGCATTTATCAGCGTCGACTTGCCCGAACTCATCGTTGCAACGACGTTGACCGGAAAAAAAGCGTCGTGCACACGATTGAAGTCTTTCAACAACTTTGGGTCACGAAAATCCTCGACGGGACCTTCGCGAAGATCATTGAAAATTTCCGTGATCTCTTCGGCAATGTTCTCCTTCGACTGACCTTGAATAAAATTCAGCGAAAGGTTTCTCACGACATTATTTTCTTGCGCCTGACGAAAAGCAAATTCAAAGTCGTCCCAATCAAGCTCCATGCCGTAGAATTTCACATCGAAATCCATTGTGTTTAGCTCGTTGCGCAACTCGCGCGGGAAAAGCCCAATCCACTCCTGCAACCGTTTGCCGCTCACGTACTTTTGTAGCGAACTGTCCGGTTCAATTTCCCTGCCGTTTACTTTTATCAGCGTTTGCAAGCGGTAGGGATTGTACTTGACAAATATTTGCGCCAACATAAATCACAACCTTTCAAGAAAACAAAATCAAATCGCGTATTAATCTCTCAACGTAAGCCAAGCCAGAAGTTTTCAACAGCTGTTCGGCTTCGGATAAGCTGTTGTCTAATTGAATTTGTGGAAAAAATTTTTGGTAGTATCGCGCAAGATTCATTTCGTCGAATTTGTCCGCGAAGGTATAAAGCTGACGTTCCTCCGAGCGATTGAGCGGCTGCCTTCGACTGCGCTTTACCAATAAGCCGGCGAGTGACGACAGCGGACAAACTATCGGTCGGTCAAAATTTTTGTCGCGCAAGTACCGCCGCACGCGCCCCATAATTTCTGCGGGCTTTTCGACTTCAGGTTCAATCATATCAATCTTATTCACGACGAACAAAATTTTTGCGTCGTCGCAATTTTTCTTGACAAAGTCCACGTGTAAATCGTCGTCGTTCGTGAAAAGCTGTGTCGCATTCATGATGTAAATCAGCAAATCGTAATCGTGCGCTTTCAAGGCGTCTTCGGCGATATTTTTATGTTCGACGTGAGTGCTGGCGTTTACGCCGGGCGAATCGTGAATCATGAGCCGCATTCCGGATAAGTCGCCGCTAAAATAAAGTGACGTAGCCAAACTATTCGTGCGATTCGACGGGTTATCCTTCAAAAGTTCGGAGTCTTTCGCGTTCAAAGTTAAGTCGTCGTCATCTCTATAAACACAGCCGTCATCGTAAAGCTTGCTGATAATCGTGTGGATTTTACTCGTGCAAGCTAAATTCTGCGACTGGGCAACTTTTCTTCCGACAAGCGCGTTTATAAAAGTTGATTTGCCCGCGCTCATTGTGGCGGTAATAAAAATTCGGAACGGCTCCTGGCGCATGAATCGCAAATTTTTTTCGACTATGGAAAGATAATCCGCCATTGGCTCATATAATTTTTGCTTCTTCAACCACGTCCAATGATTGAGTTGTTTATTTATCTGTCGGCGCAGAAATACACGTGAATCCGAATCACCATTGAAAAAATATCCTGCCAACGCTTGACGCAGACTGGCAGAGAAATATTTTTGCTCCTCAGAAAAATTCGTGCGCAGGTAATTCAATCTGTCGTCCAACGATGCGGAAAGCCAAGTGTCATGATTATAGCCAATGAGTGCCGCTAAGTCGGTAAAAAAATACATGCCGTACTTTTTCCAGTCGACCGAACCGCACAATTCCTCACCAAGCAGTTCGCGATAAAAATTTTTTTCCGCTGTAGTCCATGCGCTGTTGCCACACCCAGCCCCATCAACAAAATCCATGAGCAACTTGACGTAAGAACTTTTAATCGCCAGCGGCTCTTCAAGAATCGGATTGAACGCGATAATCTGTGCGCCCGATAACAGCTGATGATTTGCCATTGTATCTCCTTGCGAAATGTTTAATTCTTTGCCGTTGATGTTTAATATACACGATTAAATTTTTATGTCAACGCGCTCGCGCAGAGAAAAATAAAAGGAATATCTTTAACTACAACGAATTAATCAAGGAGATTTGAATAATTAAAAAATTTTTTAAGAATGGAGGCGATTTTCATGAAAGTTTTTGTACAGATTTTATTCCTCGTATTTGTTTTGCAAATATATTCCGTTTCTTCAGCGAACGCAAGCGACGAAAACTATATTGAGACGGAGGGCGTTGCCTATCCGGAAGTCGGTCTGTCTCTTAATCAATTACGACGAATCGCCATAATGGATGCCTACAGGTACTTGGCGGAGCAAGTTGATACTCTTCATGTCACGTCGGAAACAACGGTGAAAAATTTGCGCGAGCTGGACGAATCAATAAGTGCAAAAGTTGATGCCGCTCTGCGCGGGGCAAAAGTCGTTTCAGTGACGCGCGATGCCAGAGACGGCTCCTTTCATGCGTTTGTTCGTATGTCAATCTACGGTTCAAATCAATCGTTGTCCGCCGCCGTTCTTCAAGAAAATATTGTTAAGGAAGAATTTCTCAAGCCAAAAATTACGAACTTGCGTAGCGAAATTCATTACAGCGGTCTCGTTATCGACTGTCGCGGCTTAAATCTCGCGTTGGCGGTAACTCCCGCGATAAAATCTGTCAGCGGCATTGAAGTTTACGCTTATAAAAATATTGGCTATCAAACCACTGTCGAAAAAGGCTTGATAGAATATTCCAATAGCATGGATTCCACACGAGCAGGAAGTTCACCGCTTGTAGTAAAGGCGAAAAAATCTCTGGCGATTGTGATGTCATTGTCAGCGATGAGGACGCCAATAAAATTCTTGCGGCAAATCAAGTTGCGAACATTCTTGTCAACTGCGCGGTCGTCTTGGTAAGGTGATTTATCATGAAAAAATTTTTCGGAATAATCGTCGCGTTGTCGATGATTTTTATTTGCTCAACTGCTTTTGCCAGTGAAAAATTAATTGAGGCGTCGGGAAGTTATATCATGGACTCGCGCCTTGACGAAACTCCCGCAAGTGCGACGGCGCGTGCTCGCGAAGAGGCAAAACGCATTGCTATCGAGCAAGCGGGAATTTATCTCCAGAGCTATTCAAAAATGATTGACTTTGAACTCAGCGTTGATGAGGTCAACACGATAGCCGCTCATATTATAAAAATCCAAAAGGAATCAAGCACGGTTGAGGTCGTGGGAAAAAATTTGCTCAAGTTCATAGTGACAATCGAGGCTCTCGTCGACGCTACGGACGAAATGAATTTGAAAGCAATGATGCAAGACAAACAAACTTTGGAAGAGCTAACGCGCAAAAATAAGGAGTTGCAAGAAAAGTACGATGCCTTAAATCGGCAAATGGAGCAGTATCGAAATAACTTCGACAAGGCGAACGACAAACAGAAAGCCGAGATAAAAAAGAAAGTCGCGATTAACACGGAAAAATTTTCTGCCGTCGACGAATTCGCCAAAGGAAATAATTTTTCCCTACGCAAAGATTACGGAAAAGCTTTGTCCGCTTATGACGCGGCAATTCGTTTGGATCCGCAATTAGCCGAAGCCTATAATAATCGCGGCATTGTCAAATTCGAGCTTGGACAATTTTCCTCCGCGATAGAAGATTACACGCGGGCTATTCAACTTAAGGCGAATTATTTTGAGGCTCTGAACAATCGCGGCAATGCCTACATAATGACGGAGCAATTTCAAAACGCCGAACGCGATTTGCGAATGGCTTTGAAACTCAACGACAAATCCGCCGACGTTCACAACAATCTTGGAAGTGTTTATTACTCCGAAAAAAATTTCGAGGCGGCAATTAAAGAGTACACGCAAGCGATTCAGCTCAATCCGAATTTTGCCGACGCCTATTACAATCGAGCCGTCACGCATTACATGCAAGGCAATTTGATTCAATCGCTTATCGACATTAAGAAGGCGAGGGAATTAAAATCCGACGACACCGATATAAAATCTCTCTTGGAAAAAATTTCTCGCGAGGCTAATTGAAAATTTTTTAATAGATAAAACGATACTCAAAAAATTTTTAAGGCAAGGTGATGAATTATGGCGCGAGCCATACACGGCGATTCAAGCAGTGACCAAATCAACGTAAGCGAGAACAAGACGCAAGCTTACGGTTTGGCGGGCAACGACACTCTCTTAACCGACAACAAGAAAGATGTCTTGCTAATCGGCGGGTCGGGCAACGATAGCTTGATTATGACGGGCGGCACCGGCACACTTAACGGCGGCAAGGGTAAGGATACTTTCGAGTTCACCTACTCCGCAGACAAAAAAGTTTCTGCGGTGATTGAGGATCTCGACCCGTCGAGAGACAAAATTGTTGTGAACTCCGACGGCGGCTCCATTCCAAAACTTTCAAGCGTCGCGAGTGGCAATGATGTCGTGTGGAAAGATGCGGACGGACTTTTCAACCTCACGCTTAAAAGCGTCCGCGAAAATGATTACTTCGACGAGACTGCCGCGCCGGAAGTTTGGAAAGTTTTGGAGCTAACCAATGACGAGCGCGAAAAAGAAAATCTTCCCGCCTTGACGTTATCGGAAGGCTTGATGATTGGCGCGTCGATTCGCGCGGAAGAAATTACTAATCTCGCTAAGAGCGGCGTATTGAATAATCACAATCGTCCCGAAGGCAAGGGAAAATATTATACAGTTCCCGTCGATAGAGATTTGAACTTGAGCTTGAGCAGTAAGTATTCGGGTTATGCTGAGAATCTTCAGGCGGGAGCCGAGTCGCCTACAGAAGTTATGGAAGATTGGATGAACTCCCCGACTCACGAAAAAAATATTTTGGACAATCAAGACAAGGAAAAAATTCACTCCCAAAAACTCGGCGTCGGCTACCTTTACGCGGACACGTTGAAACACGACTATTATTGGACGCAGTTGTTCGCTGACAGTCTTCAATCGCCCGAAGTCGTGAGCACGGACAAACTTTTGACCGCAAGCATTGAAAAGAACAGAGTCAAGAAATTTATTCACGGCAACAAATTTCCTAACAGAATCAATAACAGCGACTACGGCGCGACGATTGACGCTCGCGGCGGCAACGACTTTATTTCAAACTCTGGGCTAATCACTTCAATTTCGGGCGGCAAGGGCAGTGACATTATCGAAAACAGCGGCTCCTTTGCCACAATCAACGCGGGCGCGGGCAATGATCAAATCAACTTGGCGAGCGACGCGACCAATAATCTGATTGAATATCGCGCAGGCGACGGCTCCGACATGATAATTGGTTTCGACGAAAACGACACGCTCAGCATTGCGGGCAGTGAGTTCACGCCCGTAAATGTTCGCGATGATGTTGTCGTTCGAGTTGGCAGAGATTCAATCACGCTTGCAAACGCGAGAAATTCGGGCATCAACATTTTGGGGACAAAGAGCAATCTCATAATCGGCACGGACGACAATGATCCAATAGAGAGTACACTCGACAACGCGACGATTAATGCGCTCGGCGGCGACGACACTATCAACAACAGCGGCTCGACAGTGACAATCGACGGCGGCGCGGGCGACGATTCTATTCATAACGACGGCGATAATATTCTCTTCGTCTATGGCGGCGGCAACGATATCATTGAGGGATTCAATGAGACTTCGACACTCAAAATTTTTGAAAGCACTGCCGCGAGTTTACTCGCCGATAACGACGTTGTTTTAAATCTTAGAGCGGGCAAGATAACTCTGGCGGGCGCGTCTGCCGTTAATCTCAACATTTTGGACGCGAACAACCAGCCAGTCAATTTCCGTGACGCTAAAAAGGTCAACGGCACGAAAAAAGCTAACAACCTCAGCAATGACGTAAACGGCGCAACGATTCGAGGTTTCAAAGGCGACGACACTATCACCAACAGCGGTTCGCGGGCGACAATCGACGGCGGCTCTGATAACGACTCAATTTCAAACAGCGGCTCGCGCAGTTTTGTCTTCGGCGGCAAGGGAAATGATGTCATTGATAATAAAGGCGCAAGAGTTTCAATCAATGGCGGCAAGGGTAACGATTCTATTAACTTGTCGCGTGACGCGAAAAATAATTTGATTCAATACAGCTCCGGCGACGGCAAAGATACAATCGCGGGGTTCAGTTCAAATTCGACGTTGCAAATCGGCGACGGCTCCGGCACTTACTCAAGTCAAACGAGCGGCGAGGATGTAATCGTCAAAGTCGGCAAGGGTTTAATTAGTCTGGTCGGCGCGGCGAGCTTATCTTCGATTAACATTGACGGCGAAGAAGATATTATCTGGAAAGATAGCATTTCGACTAACATTCCTTCCGACGCCTTGAAGTACAACGGGCACAGCTATTATCTTTTCGATGAAGGCATGACTTGGGAAGAGGCTAAGGCGCGTTGCGAATCTCTCGGCGGACATTTGGCAGTTATCACCAACTCAAGCGAACAAGCCGCTATTCAAACTTTGCTTGAAGAAAAAGGCACTCAGAACAGCTATTGGCTCGGCGGCTATAAAAATGACAGCGGCTCTTGGCAATGGATAACCGACGAAAATTGGAGCTATGAACATTTCGCCGATGACGAACCAGATAATTCTGGTGATTATTTGCAAATGTATAACATAATAGCTGATGAATATGCTAAAGAAAAAGGCGATTGGGATGACGCGCCAAATGACATAAGCAACGCCGGTTATGATGAAAGCTTGCAAGGATTCATTTGTGAGTGGGACATTGTAAAGCTTACTGATGACGCTGACACTTACAGCAACTCCGTCAAAGACGCAACGATTCTGGCACTTGGCGGCAACGACACGCTTTATAATTATGCGGCAAATGTTTCACTCGACGGCGGCAAAGGCGACGACTCAATTCAAAACTACGGAGTCAACGTCACGATTAACGGTAGCGACGGCAACGATTACATTTACAACGATTACGGCAATGCGATTGACGACGGTGATAGCGACTCTGACAGCGATTCAGACAGCGACGCCGATTCGGACAGCGATAGCGACTCTGATAGCGACTCGAAACTCATTACGCTCACGGAAGACAACGACGATTACAACAATACTCTTGAAGGCGCGACGATTCAGGCACTTGGCGGCGACGACACGCTTTATAATTATGCGGCGAATGTTTCACTCGACGGCGGCAATGGCTCCGATACCATTTGGAATAACAGCAACTCCGTAACAATCGACGGCGGGGCTGACAATGATTCCATTAGAAATTACACTGGCGCAAGCGTCTCAATCTCCGGTGGTAGCGGCGAAGATACCATTCATCTTGGTAGCTACGACTCCAACGTAACAGTCAACGGCGGCACTGGCGACGACCGAATCAGTCTCGGTTCTAACGGCTCTGGCAATGTAGTCGTCTATAACAGCGGCGACGGCAATGATTCTATCGAAGGTTTCAATTCAACTTCGACGTTGCAAATCGGCGGCGGCTCTGGAACTTACTCGACACAAGTTAGCGGCGCGAACATAATCGTGACGGTCGGCGACGGCTCTATTCGTCTTATCAATAGGGCGAGCTTGGCTGGCAGTCTCAACATTGACGGCGTAGAGGATACTATTGGTTCGAAACTCATCACGCTCACTGAAGGCAACGATACTTACGACAACACTGTTGAAGGCGCGACGATACAAGCACTCGGCGGCGACGATAACATTTCAAATTACAGTGACAATAGTTCGATTAACGGCGGCTCTGGCGACGATACCACTACCAACTGGGGCGACTCGGTCACAATCGACGGCGGCGACGGTTCAGATACCATTAAAAACTACGTCGAAGCTCCTTTTGTCACAATCGGCGGCGGCGACGGTGACGATTCTATTGACAACTACGGAAAGAATTCCTCAATCGACGGTGGAGTAGGCGACGATACCATTACCAACTGGGGCGAATCGGTAATAATCGACTTAGGCGCAGGCAACGATGAAATTACAAACAGCGGCGACGGCAATAACGTCACAATCAACGCCGGCAACGGTGATGATACCATTGAAAACTACGCCGAAGTTTCTAATGTCACAATCAATGGTGGAGCGGGCAACGATTCAATTAGAAATTTCGCCAATGAAAATTCAATCAATGGCGGAGAAGGCAACGATTACATTGTAAACATCGGCTACAGTGGTGACGGAGATTCGGTCACAATCAATGGCGGCGAAGGCGACGATACTATCACCCTTCAGTCCAGCAATTACAATTTGATTGAATATCGCGTAGGCGACGGCTCCGATATTATCTACGGCTTTAATGAGACTTCGACACTTTCAATTTCGGGCAGTTCCTACTCGACGCAAGTCAGCGGCTCGGATATTCTCGTGGCGGTCGGCGATAGTTCAATATCTTTAATCGGCGCAGCAACGCTTGAGACGTTTAACATTGACGGCGTAGAGGATACCAC
>CAMYWI010000014.1 GCA_947302675.1 uncultured Selenomonadales bacterium
GAGCCTGTTCGCGCAGGTGCGCAATTCGGTCGTCGGTGTCGGGGTGCGTAGAAAAAAGATTCTTCAAAGTTTTTTTCGAGTTCTCAAGCGGATTAATAATGAACATGTGCGCGGTGGCGGTTCCGGCTTGCGGCATGGGCGCGGTATTTTTCGCGTAGTACTCGATTTTCTCAAGCGCACTGGCAAGATACATCGGGTTGCCGCAAATCTCGCCGCCGGTTTTATCCGCGTCGTACTCGCGCGAACGACTGACCGCAAGTTGAATCAACGTCGCGGCAATCGGCGCAATGATAATCGTCGCGAGCGTTCCGATAATTCCGCCGTTTTCGTCGTCCGAGCGCGTCCCGAAAATCGCGCCCCATTGAATAATATCTGCCGCCAACGAGATAACGCCCGCCATTGACGCGGCAATAGTCCCGATTAAAATATCTCTGTGCTTGACGTGCGCGAGTTCATGACCGAGCACGCCCGAAATTTCGTTGTAGTCGAGAGCCTTCATAATGCCGGTCGTGACCGCAACCGCCGCGTGGTCGGGATTCCTGCCCGTCGCGAAGGCATTGGGAACTTCGGTATCGATAATGTAGACGCGCGGCATGGGCAAGCTTGCGTTTTTGACGAGAGTTTGAACAATATTATAAAGCTGAGGCGCGTCCTCCAGTGAAACTTCGCGAGCGTTGTACATTTTTAAAACAATCGAGTCGCTGAACCAGTAACTGCAAAAATTCATGCCGATTGAAATCACGAGCATAATCAACGCGAACGTTGAGCCGCCAATCGCGCCGCCTATCGCGACCATTAAGCCCGTCATCAACGCCATTAACACAAACGTCTTGAAAATATTCATGATAAGTCCTCCCTATTTTAGCGGCTCCTCTGCACCGAAGAACAAGCCCTTGTTGATAATCCACCAGGCGACCGTCCGCATTGCGCCGATAATTTCTTCTGCGTGAGCGCGTTCGTCGTTGAGATTTACATCGGTCAATTCGTTTGAGGCGACGTGCGGCAAAAGCTCCACAACGTCCGAATCAATTTGCCCCGCAATCGACGCCGTGAGGAAAGTCGAGTTGTTAAAGCCCACGCCGTCACTATCAAAGAGGCTCGGCGCGATTGAGTAGTAAGCAAAATCTTTCGGCGCAATGAGTTCGATAATCGTCGGGACAATCGAGATATGATCTCCGACCGCGTCGGGCGGCAAAATCTCTTTGGTAATTCCCGCGCCATACATGACGAACGGAACGCTTTGCTGTTCAAAAATCGTCGGGTGCGTCGAAGGGTTACAACGAACCGCATGATCTCCCGTCACGATAAACAAACTCTCCGGAACCTTCGCGCTCGCCGCGTGAATAAAATTCGTGATGACCTCGTCCATGTACCAGTAATGACCAAGCTCAATCGCCAGCTGATTCACGTCTTCAATGTTCGGGAACTTCTTCAAAGCCTCAATCTCCGCGTCGACGTTGAAACCCTCCGCCGACAAGTTTAAGCTGTAGGGCGGATGATTCGTCGTCGTCATGATTAAATGAACCGTCGGCGGCTCCTCGTCAAGGTGATTCAGTAGCGCGTTGAATAAATTTTCGTCCTTCGTGCCCCAAGTCGTCTCCTTTGGCGCGTTGAAGTCGGGGTAGCCGTAAAAGTTGTCAAAGCCCTGCGCGAACGACATCTTGGCAATCGAATCCCAGCTCGGCATACCGCCATACCAAAAATCAATGTTGTAGCCAAGCTCGCGGAGCGGCGGAGCCATTGACGTAATGTAAAGCTTTTCGTAAGTTCGCGACTGATAATTGACTTTGATATTGACGTCGGGCAAACCCGTCACGAGTCCCGTTATCGCCGTCGAAGTGAAATCGCCGTTGGGCATGAAGTTGCGGCTGTAGTAGCAATTTTCCTCCGCAATGAGCGACTTAATCCCCTCAGCAACCAAAAGTTCGTCGTACTTGCCGAGCATTGGCCACTGCATAAAAGTTTCGCCGAGAATTATAAAAATGTGTTGGGGCTTTTTGATTCGTTCGCCCGCCGCCTTGCGTTCGAGATACGGCGCGAGATTTTTTTCTGTCAATTCGTGATTGACGGCGATAATCTGCGCGGCGGTGGCAATGTTATCGGGGTCAACGCCCGAAATTTCGCCCGCCTCCATGCGTTTCGCCATAGCCCTCGCTCGGTAGAGAGCTTGCGCGTCGTCAAGTATGCACTCGTTCAAAAAGTCGTCGTTCGTGACGCCAGAATTCTCCCAATTTATCCCGCTACCGTAAGTGAAACTGCCGCCGAACCTCACGAACAACCCGAATAAAAATATTCCCGCGCAGAGTCCCAAGCTAAAGCCCGCAACTTTTTTAGTCGTGTCGAGTATCGGGAGTGGAAAAGTTTTCAGCATCAGTAAGCGGCTCAAAACCGCGATACAAATTATCGTCAGCAAGAGCGCGACCAGGAACCGCCAAATTATTCCGTACTCTTGAATCAGCGTGACGATTATCGAGAAAATGTCGTCGTGAAAACCTTGCACAACTTCCATTCCGAACGTCGATTGGAACGCTCGCCAGTAGGGGAAACGTAGCATGAAAAGCATTGAGAAAATCAGCGACGCGATAATTCCGATAAGCAACCTCACTCGCGACTTCATGCCGCCGATTGTCACGAGGACAAAGGAAATTAGCGTGACCGCGCCCGCCGTCTTCAAGCTTAGCCGCAAGCCCGTGAACATTGCCGAAAAAATTTGCGACGCGCCCGACGCCTCGCTCATGTACGCCGACATAAAAAATATGAACAGCCCGCGATAAACCTCAAGTAAAATCAGCACGAATAAAAACAATCGCAGGTCGCGTTGAATGCTGATAAAAAATCTTGTCAGGAACTTCAAACGTTGTGCTCCTCTCGTAAGTTTTTTTATCATTATAGCAGATTTTAGCCGCCGCGCAAAAAAAATCGCCCGCAATTCGCGAACGACTTTTTTGTTTGAAAAAAATTTTTACTCGTCAATGCCGACCATGACCGAAGTCGCTTTGATGACCGCGTAAGCCTCTTTGCCGACTTCCAAGCCGAGATTACGAACCGACGCCAGCGAAATTGTCGCCGTGATAATGTCGCCGCCCTTAATTTTGATGCCGACAATCGCGTTGACCGCGCCCTCTTCAATCGAGACGACTTCGCCCTTAAGCTGATTTCTCGCGCTGAGTTTCATTAAAATTTCTCCTCTCAAAAGTTTCCGCTTGATTGTACTGCCAAAAATTTTCCCGCGCAGTGAGTTTAGTCACCCTTCTTTTAAAGGGAGTGTGCACGCAGAAAAATCGTCATTCCATTACTCGTCGCGTTGATTTTGTCTGTCAATTATTTTTTGTATTAAACATACTTTTCTTTTGCTGCGCCCAAAAGAAAAGTATGCAAAAGAAAAAGGCGTAGCCGCTTCAACATCCTGTTGAAACGCGGCTTCGTGGGGCGTCATCCATGACGCCCCCTCTGCTCTCCGACAAAACGATATGTTTTTGGTCAACTCATAGATTTTATTTTCTCTTCGACAAAGCTCACGGGAATTTTTTCGAGGCAGTCTTCCTTCTTGTGGCAAAAACGTTTCCAACAACCTTTGCAAGGTCGCTCGACTTCGATTGCGTGTTCGATTTGTCCGAAAGGTCCGTTGCGCGTCGCGTTCGTCGGTCCCATTAACATAATCGTCCGCACGCCCAACGCCGAACTCAAATGAACTGGTCCCGTGTCGCCGCCGATTACCAAGCGCGAACTTCTCAAAACGTGCGCCAGTTGATAAATATTCGTGCGGTTGACGAGATTTATCGGCGGGATTTCCATTTTTGATTCGATTTCTTTGGCTCGCATTTCGTCGAGGTCACCGCTCCCGATTAAAACCGGTATCACCGCCAGCTGATAAAACCAGTCGCCAAGCGCGGCGAAATTTTCTGTCGGCCAGCGTTTGTTTGGCCAATTAGCCCCGATGACGAACACCACGAACGGATTGCCTTCGCGAAGTCCCGCGTGCTCCATTATCGCCCGCGCCTTTTCCGACTGCTCGACAGGGATTTGTAGCGGGAAGACGACTTCATTGACCACGCAACCGACTGCCCGCGCCGTGTCCAAATATCGCTCGACAATATGTCCTTCCGCGTTCTCGCCGACGACCGGCTTTGAAATTTTGTCGCTAAGCTCGCGCATGTTGCATATGCCAAGCTTGATGTTCGACTTCGCGAAAAAAGCTATCGCCGCCGATTTGAACAGCCCCTGCAAATCCAACACCGCGTCATAACTTTGCTCCTGCAACTCGTGCTTGAATGGGAAAAATTCTTTCATGAAACCTTTCAGCGTGCGGAAATTTTTTTTGTTGAAGAGGATAATTTTGTCGACACACGGATTCATTTTCAGCAGGTCGAGACTCGGCGGCTCCACGACCCACGTCAACTTCGCGTCGGGGAAAGTTTCTTTTATCGCGTAACTCACCGGTAGCGCGTGAATCACGTCGCCCATCGCGCTCAACTTCACTATCAAAACATTTTTTAAATCTTCCATACTATTTTTTCTCCGCCAAAATTTTTTCAACAATGTTGGTCGTCGAATGACCCGCGACCAAATTCACAAGCTCGACGCGCCCGCCGTAGCTCTGAACAATTTTTGCTTCGGGCAAAGTTTTCAAAGTGTAATCGCCGCCCTTGACGTAAATATCCGGCTTGACCTCGCCGATTAAATTTTCAGCAGTCGCCTCGCCAAAGTAAATCACGTGGTCGACAGCCTTCAGCCCCAACAAAACTTCTGCGCGGGCGTCTTGACTGTTAATCGGACGGCTCGCGCCCTTGAGCTTGCGAACGGATTCATCAGTGTTAAGCCCGACAATCAGCACGTCGCCGAAATTTTTAGCCGCCGTCAAATATCGGACGTGCCCCGCGTGAATTATATCAAAACAGCCGTTCGTGAAGACGATTTTATTTCCCTGCCGCCTCAGCTCTTCGCAAAACCGTGCGGCATTTTCTCTATCAATCAACATTTTATCGCGCCTCATTTATCGATTAGTAAGCTCGCCGCGCCTATTTTACCCGTTTGTTCTTCTTAATTCAATATCCCTTAATGTTTTCGTTGACGCAAAAAGCTAACTGGTTTAATATAAGCATGTGAAAATTTTTTTATGCGGAGGTGGAAAGTTTTTGAGCGTAGCAGAAAATTTTCGGGCGATACTGACGGAGATTGAACAAGCTCGCAAGCGTGAGGAAATAATTTTGGTCGCGGTGACGAAAAATCACGGCGTAGAGAAAATGCGCGAGGCAATCGACGCAGGCGCAAAACATATCGGAGAAAATCGCGTGCAGGAGGCGGCGGAGAAATTTCAAACACTTAACCGCGAAGTCACACGACATTTAATCGGGCATTTGCAGACAAACAAAGTCAAGGCGGCAGTCAAACTCTTCGACGTAATTCAATCGGTCGACAGCCAACATCTCGCGGCGGCTCTCGACAAGGCGGCGGCGCAACTCGACAAGGTTCAAGATATTTTAATCCAAGTCAATCTTGCACGTGAGCCGCAAAAGTCGGGCGCGTTGCCAGAAGATTTAAACGCGCTGATAAATTTCGTCGAAGGCTCCAAAAATCTGCGACTGCGCGGGTTGATGATGATTGCGCCCAATTTTCCCGACGTGGAAGAAGTTCGCCCGCTCTTCAGACAAATGCGCGAGCTTTTCGACGAGCTAAAGACTTCGCGCGAGCATTTTGACTTTCTGTCAATGGGCATGACGCACGATTATAAAGTAGCGGTCGAAGAGGGCGCGAACCTTATAAGAATTGGCACAGCAATTTTCGGCGAGAGGAGTTACACGCATGGAAATAATAGACAAAGTTAGTCGGACTCTCGGATTGGCGGACAAAGAAGAAGAGGCGGCTCCCGCGAGCACGCCCCAAGAATCACCAACTGAACAGCCCGAACAAAAAGAACCCCCGATACAACCGCCGCCCGCAGCGTCGGGACACAACGTGGTTGATTTCAATTCGGCAATGGCAGCGAGGGATAATTTGATGACAAACAACAACATACCGACCAAACCTATGGTCAAGACAAAGATAACAACCGTGAGACCGAAGTCTTTCGACGAGGACGCTACGATAATCGCCGATTGCTTGCGCGAGGATATTCCGGTTATCGTCAACTTGGAAGAGACCGACCCCGAACACGCACGCAGGATTATCGACTTCGCGCTCGGCACAACCTACGCCCTCGACGGCGACGTTCAAAAGGTCAGCGAGTACGTCTTTGTTTGCACGCCCAAAAATGTCATGGTCACTTTCAACAAAGAGGAGACTCGTAAGGAAAAAGATATTTCTTGGCTCACAGGGAAGTTGTAAGGAATAAGGATTAAGTTGCAAGGATAAAGGATTAAGGATATGCAAGACGCAAGAGAAAAAATTATTCGCTACTACAAGGGCACGGAGGGCGAGGCGACCGCCGTTAAGCTCGTCGACTTCGCCGCGCAGACAATTAAAAATCACAAGTGCAAGCTCACGGGTTTTCTTTCGCCGTTTGAACAGGAAATGGCAAGCGTCATTGCCAACAGTCTCGGCGAACTCAACGTTGACTTTTACGGCGGCTACGGCGGAGCCGAACGTCAGCGCGTCGCCTTCTGCCACACCGATTTTAAAGGCACGCCAAACTTCGAGATTGCAGTCATCAAGGCGGAGTGGAACGGCGAATTTGCGCGGCTCGGTCATCGCGACGTGCTCGGCTCGATTTTGAGTTTGGGCGTTGACCGCGAGTATATCGGCGACATCATTGCAACTAAGGACTGCGCCAAGATTCTTGTCGATAAAAAAATGTGCGAGTACTTCACGGCGAACTTGACGCAAATCGGCGGCTCGCCCGTCAAGACTTCCGTTGACGAACTCGAAAACATTTCGCCCAAAGAAGAGCGCGTCAAAGAAATTCGCGCGACGGTTGCCTCGCTAAGAGTTGACTCGATAGCGGCGGCGGGCTTTGGCATGTCTCGTTCAAAAGCCGTGCAGGAACTCGCGGCGGAGAAAATCAAGCTCAACTGGCAAACCGTTAAAAATGCGTCGCAGTCGATAAAGGAAGGCGACATATTGAGTATGCGCGGGCGCGGAAGACTTGAGGTTGCAGAAATTCGCGGGCAGACTAAAAAAGGTCGAATCGGCGTCCTGTTGAAAAGATTTTTCTAGGAGGCGATAAGATTGCCAATGACAGAAGAAGAAAAAAGCAAGTGCCAAAAAATAATTCATGGACACGCGGCGGCGGCAGCGGCAGGAAATTTGGTGCCGATACCGGTCTTGGGACTCGCGGCGGACACCGTGACAATGACGACAATGGCAATGGCGTTGGCGGCGACGTTCGGCGGCTCGATAACAGAATCCGTCGCAAAGAACATGGCGATAAATGCGGTCGTCGCCACAATGAAAAAACAACCCGTCAAAGTCATTGCGAAAGAAATTTCAAAAGTCGTGCCGGTCGTCGGACAACTGGTCGCGCCGTCAATTTCAGTCGCAATGCTGGAGGCGGCGGGCTGGCTCTTGGCTGAACAGCTTGTCGACGAGCGCGATAAGGCAAAAAATAAAGAGGAAATGGGAACGAGCGGCGGCGGTCATAACTTCCGCTACGATAAAAAGTTTAACCTTCCCAGTCCCGAATAAGTTTGGAGGCGATGAAATTTGCTTACGCCAATGGATATTCACAATCACCAGTTCAAGAAAAGTATTCGCGGCTACAACGAAAACGAGGTTGACGATTTTCTCGACAAGATTGTTGTCGACTTTGAAAAGCTCCTGCGCGAGAACGAGCGGCTCCAAAGTGATTTGGCTTTGAGTGATGCGGAGCTTGATAAGTATCGCCGCTTGGAAAAGACAATGAACGATACGCTGTTAATGGCGCAGAGGACGGCGGATGATGTCATTTCTGCCGCGCGGAAGAATGCCGACGAGATGAAAGAAAACACTGCGCGGGAGTGCCAAAATATCCGCGAGCAGGCGCGCTTGGAGGCGCAGAAACAAATCGCCGCCGCCAACGCCAAACGCGACGCTATTTTGAAGGACTACAACAAGTTAATCAGCGAGAAAAATTCTTTCCTGCTCAAAATTCGTACGGCTCTCGAATCGGAGTTGGCGATTACCAATCAAAACCTCGACGAGATTCAGCAAATCGAACTGACCGAAGAAAAAGCTCCGCCCGAAGAAAAACCGCCCGAACCCGCGCAGGTCGTTGAAGAAAAAGCTCCCGCGCCGGTTGAAGAAGTCAAATCAAATATCGTCGACGTTGCAAAGCCGCTCGAAAAAAAAACCGAAGTCCAAGATAAGACGATAGTCTACAGTTTCTCCAAAAAATCTTCCGCGCCTGAGGAGGCGTCGAAGTGAAACGGCTCGCGGACTTCTTTAAAAATATTCTGCTGATTATCGAACTCGTCTTTGCAATAATTTTTTATAACTGGGAAAAAGTTTTGTTCGCGGGCGTCATCGCGCTCGACCAAATCAGCAAGGCGGTCGTCATGCGCTCAATGGTGCCGGGCGAATCCATTCCGATTCTGCAGGACATTTTCCACTTGACGTACGTACTAAATCCTGGCGCGGCGTTCGGGATACTGTCGAATCAGCGAATGTTTTTGCTCATCACGGGCGCGGCGTTAATCTTGGCGGCGGCGTATTTTTACCCGCTGTTGAAAAAATCGGACGCTTGCTTGCGATTCGGGGCGACGGCAATTTTGAGCGGCGCGGTTGCAAATTTAATCGACAGAATTCAGACGGGGTGCGTCGTTGATTTCTTCGACTTCAGGATTTGGCCCGTCTTCAACGTCGCCGACATTGCGATTGTGCTTGGCGTGGGTTTCATGATTTACGCGATACTTTTTCGGCTCGACAATAGAAAAGTAGAGGCGGAACGATGAGGCTTGACTTGTACCTTAGCGAACGGCTCGGCAAGACGCGCTCGCATGTTCAAAAACTTATCGCGGACGGACTTGTCACGGTTGACGGGGCGCAGGTCAAAGCAAGTTTCAAAGTCACGGGCGACGAAGATATTTCTGTCAAGGAAGTTGACGCCGCCGAAGTTGAGTACTTGCCCGAAGATTTGCCGCTAGACATTCTCTACGAAGACGCGGATATTATCGTCGTGAACAAGGCTCGCGGCATGACGACGCACCCCGCCGAGACCGTCAAGCACGGGACTTTGGTCAACGCGCTTTTATATCACTGTAAGGATTTATCGGGGATTAACGGCGTCAAGCGTCCTGGCATTGTTCACCGCCTCGACAAGGACACTTCCGGCGTTATGGTCGTCGCGAAGACCGACGCCTCGCACATTGACCTTGCCGCGCAGATTAAGGACAAGACGGCGACGCGGACTTATCGGGCGATTGTGCACGGCGTTTTGAAAGACAACGCGGGGATTATCAGCGGGGCAATCGGGCGTGACAAACTTGATAGAAAAAAAATGGCGATTGTCGAGGGCGGCAAGCCCGCCGTTACCGAATTCAAAGTCCTTGAGCGGTTTGAAAATTTTACATACGTCGAGTGCAAGCTCCAAACGGGCAGGACGCATCAAATCCGCGTGCACATGGCGGCAATCGGGCATCCGCTTTTGGGCGATGAGAAATATACTGCGCGGAAAAATCCGTTCGACATAAAAGGGCAAGCGTTGCACTCGCACACGCTCAAGCTAATTCACCCGACGACAAAGGAGCCAATGCAATTCACGGCTCCATTGCCCGACGATATACAAAACATTTTGGAACAACTTAAAAACTAGTCCCTAGTCCCTATCTACTAGTCCCTAAGGAGGTTGAGGAGATTGTTTATTCAAGGGTTAGCACCGATTCTATGGCTAATCGTCGCGCTGAGCGTCTTGAAAATGCCGGCGTGGAAGGCGTGTCCGGTCGCGCTGATTATCTCAATCATCATGGCAAGTCAATTCTTCGACATGCCGCTGAACGACGTCGCGACGGGTACACTTGAAGGCGCGGCAATGGCAGTGTGGCCGATCTTGGGCGTCATTGTCTCGGCGATATTCGCGTACAACTTGACGGTTCACACGGGTGGCATGGATAAAATCAAAGATATGTTGAGTTCCGTCAGCACTGATAAGCGAATGCTCATACTGATTATCGCGTGGGGTTTCGGCGGCTTTTTGGAATGTATGTCGGGTTTCGGAACGGCGGTCGCAATCGGCGCGAGCATGTTGGTTGCGGTCGGCGTTCAACCCGTCAGCGCGGTTATCGTCAGCTTGCTCTCCAACGCCGCAATGAGTTCCTATGGCTCGGTCGGCTTGCCGCTCACGACGCTTGCAAAGCTCACGAACTTTGAACCGTTGCAAATCGCCACATACACGGCAATACAACTTAGCTCAATGATGGTGCTCATGCCGTTTATCATGATACTTGCGTTCGGCGGGTTTAAGGCTCTTAAAGCTTTGATTCCCGCGTGTTTAGTCGGCGGCTTTGCATTTTGCTTGCCGTCACTTGCCGCCGCCGCGACGTTGGGAGCGTCTCTGGCGGGGATAGCGGGTGCTGTCTGCTCAATGAGTGCTCTGGTTGTCTACGCCAAAAAATTTCCGATAAAAGACCCCGAATACGAGATTGACGACTACGACGAAAACTTTTCCATAACTCCCGGCGAGGCGGTTCGCGCTTGGCTTGTCTTCATTCTTATCTTTATCTTCTTGATTGGCACTTCCATTCCCGCCGTCGCCGATATTCTTAAGACCGTCAACACGCAAGTTATGATTTACACGGGCGAGAACGCCGCCCCGACAACTTTCCAATGGGTGACGACGCCGACGATTATTTTCGTCTCGGCGGTGCTCAGCGGCTTGATTAACGGCGCGGCTATCTCTGATATGGTCAAAGTCCTTTCGCGCACGGTCAAGACGCTGATTCCGACGTTCATCACGATTATCACGATCATTGCCACTGCGCGAATCATGGGCTAT
>CAMYWI010000015.1 GCA_947302675.1 uncultured Selenomonadales bacterium
TCGGCGGCATTTGCCTTTCGCTGTTCTTGGGCATTGCAATGATAACGTTAAAGCTGTGGCAGTTGGCGGAGCTTGCGGGACCGTTGGTCGTGTTGCTTTTGGGGCAGACGCTGTTAATGTTCCTGTTCGCGTACTTTATAATTTTCACAGTGCTTGGTCGCGACTACGACGCGGCGATTTTGTCTGCGGGCAGTTGCGGTTTCGGCATGGGCGCGACGCCTAACGCAATGGCTAACATGCAAGTCTTGACGAATAAATTTGCGCCGAGCGTCAAGGCTTATATCCTCGTCCCGATTGTCGGCTCCATGTTCGCCGACTTCATCAACAGCTTGACGATTACATTCTTTATCAATTTTATTTGAGGAAGGAAGTCCTTTAAATTGTTTGACAGAGGCATGACTAACGCGCAGTTCAATATGCACCTTGAGACGCTGGCTAAGCTTATCGAGAAGATGGCGACTTCGGTCGAGGACGCCGCGCAGATTGTTCGCGACGCAAAACTTTCCACAGCAAGCGAAGAACACACCGAGACGGCGTTTAGTTTCGTGGCGGAGAATTTGGCGTTGCCGGAAGTTCACGTCGAGAGAAAGCCCGTTGACGAGTCCAAGTAAAAATTTTCTTGCGATAAAAAAATCCCCCGTGAGTTTTGCGGGGGAAATTTTTTTGTCAGTGGAAAAATCATTGCAACATACCTAATACAAACGAGCTGTTTTGGTCGGATTGCGAGAGCATGGCTTGAGAAGAATAAGACAAAATATTATACTTGGTGTAGTTGGTTATCTCCTTAGCCATGTCGGCGTCGCGAATTGTAGATTCGGCACCTTGAACATTCTCGCGCATAGTCACGACGTTTTCAAAAGTATTCTCCATGCTCTGAAGATACGCGCCCATACTCGTCGCCTCGTCCAAAGCCGTTTCAATCGCGCTCTCGATAGTGCCGATTGCGGAGGTCGCCTTTTCGCGCGTGGTGACTTCCGCCTTGTCTAAGCCGAGAGATTTTGTTTGCATGTCGTTAACAAAAACATGAAGGCGTTGTCCCGACTGCGTGCCGTATTGAATCCACAGCGGGTTGGCGGATTTTTCTTCCACCTCAACCTTAGGCAAAGGAAGTGTCAGCGGATTTGTAATTGTGCCGTCCAAAAACTGCATCTCAAGCGAGCCGTCTTTTGTAAAGTAAACCTTGCCGTCCGAGTTGCGCTTTATCCTAACGTTGTGACTGTTATCGAGCAAAAGATTATCTGCGGTGTTTTGTCTGGAATAGGTTCCTGTAATTTGACCGCTCACGGCAGAGACGCCTTCAAAAATCGCGTTCGCCAATTCGCTACCGTTTTTTACATTCTTAACGCCTATAGTAAATTCGCGCGCCAAAGTGTTTGATTGTCCGTTGGCGGAAGTATTTGCCGTCCTATTGTAAGTCGACATGTTTGCAGTTTTGCTAGCATCAAAACGAATGCTTATGTATTGGCTACAACCGCTACATAAAATTGTAAAGCCTTGACCGTGCAAAGCAGTGGGGTAAGAGCCGCTTGTCGTCAGATTTGAAAAATCCAACTCAACCTAATAAGTAGAGCCGCTAGACCTTCCAAAGCTCGCATTGACGTTAAATTTCCAATCGCCACTTCCGCCGTTTGTCGAGTAGGATCCTCTTTGTGCTCCGTTGCCTGTGAAAAAAGAACTTTGGCTGAGATTTTGAATACTGGAATTCAGACCGCCTGCTCCATCGACCAAAGCAAACACGCCGCCCGAATATCTGCCGTCGAGAAGAATTCTGCCGTTGTACTTTGTGCCGAGCGCAATATCGTTAATGACTTTCCTACGCTGGTCCATTTCCTTTTGAATCGTATGGCGGTCTTCGTCGGTGTTAGAGTCGTTGGCGGCGTCTAGTGCCAATTCTTTCATGGTGCGCAAGTTTTCAATGATTTGAGCGATGCCTCGTTCGGCAGTTTTAACCATTGCCGAGCCGTTTTGAATATTTTGGTCATCCTGATACAAGGCGCGAATTTTTTCAATCATTCGTTCGCTCATTGAGTAGCCCGACGCATCCTCACTGGCATCTTTAAATTTCTGACCGGACGAAAGTTTCACGAGCGACTTATCTACTTGCTTATGGTTTTGATTAAAAACACTAATCGCAAATTCCGCGCTCGCGTTGTGCGTTATCGTCATAGCCATGACTATCACCTCCATGTTTTACCGAAAAAACTTCCTTGATAACATAATTTATAACATAATTTTACCTTGACGAAAAATTTCCTGCGAAAATTTACGCGCCGCCAATTTAATTTATTCAGCCAAGTCCGATACACTCAAGACAAACTCGCGTCGCCTTGTTGAAAATCGTCGCCACGTCGCCGCGCCCAACGCCAAGAAAAAGCATTGCCGCGCCCGCCAAAAAGATTATCAGCCGAATTTTATTGCGCGAGAAGTTTTTCAAGCTCATCTTTGTAACCGTCAACGTCCGCGCCGATAATCGCCTCGACATTCGCCGTACTTACGCGCCGCCAATTTAATTTATTCAGCCAAGCCCGATACACTCAAGACAAACTCGCGTCGCCTTGTTAAAAATCGTCGCCACGTCGCCGCGCTCAACGCCAAGCAAAATCATTGCCGCGCCCGTCAAGAAGATTATCAGCCGAATTTTATTGCGCGAGAAGTTTTTCAAGCTCATCTTTGTAACCGTCAACGTCCGCGCCGATAATCGCCTCGCCGACGACTTCGCCCTTGCTGTTGACAAAAATCGTCGTCGGTACCGCCTCGACGTTCTCAATAAATGCCGCAAGCTCGTCGCTCAAGAGAAGGTTCACAAAATCCGCGCCCGACTCCTGAGTTATCCGCAGTGCCTCTTGAATTTGCGGAGCGGAATTCTCGTCGGCGTTGCAAATCAGCCCGATAATCTGCGCGTCGGCGGGGAGGTTGCGAGCCATTTCGCCAAGTTCGGGCATTTCGCTAATGCACGGCGGGCAGAACGTTCCCCAAATATTTATCATGGTGATTTTCTTCGACGCGAAAATTTCATTGGTGACGGTCGCGCCCGTGATAGTTTTCGTCGTGAAGTTCGGAACGACTTGCGCAACGGGCGACGCCTGCGCGGAGTTGTGTAAATGATGATGCTCCGCCGAATCATCGCCGCAACCCGTCAACAAAACTCCCGCCATACACAGTGCCGCCAAAAATTTTTTCATACGAATCATCTCCTTTGCTGAATTCTAACATTTGGCTTGAAAGACTGCAAGCAGGGGAATTGCGGCGCGGGCAGAATAAATCAGTTAGTAATTAGGAATTAGGAATGAGGAATTACTTCTGTGAAGATTGTGGTTTCCGGCTATTACGGCTCGAAGAACGGCGGCGATGAGGCGATGCTCGCGGCGATGCTTGAAGTCCTGCGCGAGGAAGTTTCCGATTTGCAAGCAACGGTTATTTCGCTCAATCCCGACTACACAAGACGCCGTCACAACGTCGACGCAGTGCCCATGCCGGATATTTTTGCCATCATAAAAAAAATTCGTGCGGCAGATTTATTAATTTCGGGCGGCGGCTCTCTCTTGCAAAACGTCACGAGCGGGCGCAGTCTTTACTATTATCTGGCGATAATTTTTTTTGCGCTTATCTTCGGGCGCAAGGTCATGCTCTACGCGCAAGGCATTGGACCGATTCGCGGCGCGTTGGCGCACAAGCTCATGAATTTAATCGTCAACCGCGTCGACCTAATCACCGTTCGCGACAGAGGTTCGCTTGAAGAATTGGCGCGGCTCCAAATCACTCGCCCGAAAATTTTCTGCACTGCCGACCCGGTCTTGGCGATAAAGCCCGTGCCGCTTGAGTTCGGCGAAAAAATCTTGGCGGAGCACTCGATAAAAAAGTCTGACGGAAAAATTATCGGCGTGGCAGTTCGTCATTGGCTCGATTGGGAAAAATTTCAAACGGAACTCGCCGCCGCACTCGACCGAATTGTTGAGACGACCGGCGCGAAGATTATCTTTATCCCAATGAAATTTCCGGAAGATATTCGCTCCGCGCAGTCAACCGCCGCGCTCATGAAAAATAGTTGCGCCGTGCTCGAAAAAGAATTCTCGACGCGCGAAGTCTTGAGCCTCGTCGGTTGCATGAATCTTTTAATTGGCGTGCGACTTCACGCGCTGATTTTCGCGGGCGTCATGAACGTTCCCTTGCTCGGCATTTCCTACGACCCGAAGATTGAACGGTTCCTCGACTCGATAGGCGAAAAACCGCTCGGCAATATGTCTTCCGTCACCGCGCAAGAAATTTTCGACGCAACGCTTAAAAAATTATCGGAGCAGAAAGAATTCCGCGACGATACACTTTTAAAAAAGCTCGGCGAACTCGCGCGACTCAATGCCAAACTCGCCGTCGAACTCGTCAAAGAAAATCTGTAATCAGTCACGATTTTTCGACTCGCTCTTCGACGGCGGCAACGTTGCGGGTATTGCCCGATTTTTTTACGGAGAGTTTTGGGGGAAACTACTCCAAGTTTTAACGACGCTATTTTTTGTTTGCTTTTTTTCAAATTGTTTTGAGGTGAGGAAATGAACAAGATCATCTGGCGCGTCGCGACTACGGAGAAATTCCCTGCGAAAGAAGGGCTTGCCCTATGAATCGCCGCGTCTTACTTGTGGAGCCAAATTACAAAAATAAATATCCGCCGCAAAATCTCATGAAACTTGCGACTTATTTTAGGGAGGTGTGCAAAGACGACGTGCGCTTTTACAAGGGCGACTTGGCAAACTTTGCCGCGCAGTTGTTGCTTGAGGAATTTTTTTATGGCAAGGTCGACAGCCAAAATCTCTTCACGCCCGCTAAAAACGAAGCCGCTCAAAAATTCGGCGAGCACGAGAAAAATTTGTTGGCGTTCATTCGCAATGGAAAGAATGCGTGCCTTGAAGTCCTGCGCGGCGAGGATTATTATTATGAAGATTTTCTGCGCCGCCTGCACATGCGCTTTAACTTTGAGGACTTCCCGAAGTTCGATATAATCTGCGTCAACTCGCTGTTCACGTTCTTTTTCAAGGAGACCATTTACACGATAAACTTTGCTAAAAAGTTGTTGGCGGAAGGTGGGAAAATCTTCGTAGGCGGCGTGGCGGCGACGCTTATTCCGAAATATTTTGAGGAGGCGACGGGCATCAAGCCGCATATCGGACTTTTGGATAAGCCAGGCGATCTCGGCAAGCAAGACGACGTTATCATTGACGCCTTGCCGCCCGATTACTCAATCCTTGACGAGGTCGAGTATCAATATCCCGCGATAGACGCCTACATAACTTACACGACGCGCGGCTGTATCAGAAGTTGTGCGTTCTGCGCGGTGAGCAAGCTTGAGCCGCAATTTAAAGATCACGTCAAAATTTTTGAGCAGCTTAAATACACGGACGAGCATTTTGGGTCGCGGCGTTATCTTTTTCTAATGGATAACAATGTCTTGGCGTCTGCAAAGTTTGACGAGGTTATCGACGAGATTAAGACTTGCGGCTTTGGCAAGAATGCGCATTATCAGCCGCCCGACGAATATAAAATTGCGTTTGAAAATCTCCGCGAGGGTTTCAACGACCGCGCTTACCTTAGAAAAATTATTCGGCTTTATGATGAGTTGGAAAAGCGATTGATTGATGAGTCGCCGGAGGAATTTCATGCGCGGCGTGCGGAAAAACTTTTGCTCAATCCGATTAGTGCGACTAAGGAAAAAATTTTTGAGCTTGATGAATACGTTCGCCCGCTGTTTAGAAAATATTTCAAGCACAATCGGATTTATCGCTACGTCGATTTTAATCAAGGGCTTGACGCGCGGCTCCTTGACGAATATAAAATGTCGCGGCTGGCGGAGTTGAACTTGCGCCCGATGCGCATTGCCTTTGACCACATTGAGCAACGCGACATTTACGAGCGAGCAATTCGTTTGGCGGCGCGGTACGGAATGACTGACCTGTCGAATTATTTGCTGTATAACTTTTTGGACAAGCCCGAAGATCTTTATAATCGCTTGCGGATAAACATTGATTTGAGCGCGGAACTCGGCGTGGCGATTTATTCTTTCCCAATGAAGTATTGCCCGATTGACGACCCAGAATATTTTGACAACCGCAATTACATTGGGCGGCATTGGAACCGGAAATTCATTCGTACGATTCAGTCGGTAATCAACGTGACAAAGGGCAAAGTTGGTTGCGGGCGCGAGTTTTTTGAGAAGGCGTTCGGGAAAAATCTTGACGAGTTTTATGAGTTGCTTTACATGCCCGAAACTTTTATAATTTACAGGTTCAAGTACGAGGACAATTTGACGGCGGCTTGGCGCAAGAAATTTCAGGAGCTTGACGACGACGAGCGAGCTGAGGCGAAGAAATTTATTGAGGCGAATAAATTTTTTGATAAAGACCTTGCGCGAGTTGAGTCGGAAAAAATTCGCGAGCTGTTGAAGTTTTATCAGATAAAGCAGCGATAAAAATTTTTGGGGAGGCGGATTCTTGGCAGGCAGGATTGAGGAGCAAAAAACTTTTGGCGAGACGATAATTGTCAGCGCGAACGGCGTCCACATTCAGCCAAAGAGCGCGGGGCAACAAATTTATATCGAAACAATGCGGCGGCACGTCGTAACGTTTGGCGTGGGCGTTGCGGGCACGGGCAAAACTTTTTTAGCGGTGGCAATGGCGGCGTATTATTTGCGGGTCAAGGAAGTGCGGCGAATAATTTTGACGCGACCGGCAGTCGAGGCGGGCGAGCGGCTCGGCTTTTTGCCGGGCGACATGACGGAGAAATTGGATCCGTATCTTCGTCCGCTTTACGACGCGCTAAAAGAAATTTTGGGTTTCGACATGTATCAAAAGTTTTCAAGTCGCGGCGTGATAGAAATTGCGCCGCTGGCTTACATGCGCGGGCGAACTTTGAGCGACGCCTTCATAATTTTGGACGAGGCGCAAAACGCAACGTCAAACCAAATGAAAATGTTCTTGACGCGGCTGGGCTTTAACTCGCGAATGGTCGTGACGGGCGACTTGACGCAAATCGACTTGCCGCGCGGAATTAAATCAGGATTGGCGGAGGCGGTCGAAATTTTGAAAGGCGTCAAGGGTGTCGGCATTGCGGAGTTAAATTCTGTGGACGTGGTGCGGCATGAAGTCGTTTCGCGAATAGTGGAGGCTTATAATACTTTCTTTGCAAATTAACATACTTTTCTTTGCTACGCCCAAAGAAAAGTATGCAAAAGAAAGGGCGTTTGACCCGCTGTATTTCGCATCACGCGAAATAGCGCGGGCGACCGCGCGTCCATGCGCGGTCGGGTTGCGACTAACCGCTACGTTTAAAAATTTTTGAGGTGACGAGTTGAATACGACGATTAGTTTTGAGCCGGCGACGCTGACGGTTGACGATAAAATTTTTGAAGAGCTGATGCGGGCGGCGGATGTCGTCGGAGAAATTTACGGCGTCGCAAATTCCGAGCTGAGCATAACTTTGACCGACGACGAAAATATTCACGCACTCAATAAAAAATATCGCGGCATTGACCGCGCGACCGATGTTTTATCGTTCGCCTTCCGCGAGAGCGACGAGCCAGAAGTTATCGGCGCGGACTTTGAAATTTTAGGCGACGTGATAATTTCGTTGGAGCGGGCGAAAGTTCAGGCGGAGGAGTTCGGGCATTCGTTCCTGCGCGAAATAATTTTCTTGGAAGTGCATGGGCTGTTGCATTTGCTTGGCTACGACCACATTGCCGACGACGAGCGGCAAGAAATGGAAGCGGAGCAAAAATTTATCATGACAAAACTTGGTATCGGCAGGTGAGCAATTTTTGTACATAATCGGCTTGACGGGCGGCATCTCTTGTGGGAAATCCGCCGTCGCGGAATCACTTAGAAGATATTGCAAGGCGTTGACCCTCGACATTGACGAAGTGACGCATTGGCTTTCGGAACCCGGCGGCGAGCTGTTTGAAATTTACGTTCGGCACTTCGGCAAAGAAATCCTCACCTGCGCGGGCGGCTTGAATAAAAAGGCAATCGGCGAAATAATTTTCAACAACCCCGCCGAACGCGAGTGGATAAATTCAGTGGCGCACCCGCTACTTTTAAACAAAGCGCGAGATTTTTTGGTTGAGTGCTGTGAAGTCGGAGCGGGCTTGGTCGTCGTGGAAGTGCCGCTACTCTTCGAGGCGGGCTGGCAACATTTATTCGACGAAATTTGGGCAGTCTATACAAAAAGGCAACTTCAAATCAAACGGCTCATGCGGCGCGACCAATTAACTAAGGAAGAGGCATTGGCGCGGATAAATTCTCAAATGACGCGCGAGGAAATTTGCTCTCGTGCCGACGTGGTTATCAGAAATATTAAGGGCTACAGTGACACGCGCGAACAAATTTTTGCCGCACTACGTGGCAGAATTTTTTAGCAGGAAAATGGAGGCTAGGCAATGGATAAAAGTTTGAGGATGAAAATTGGCGCAGGGGTTGCCGCGCTTGCGGTCGTGGTGACGGGCGGCGGCTACTGTTATTTCCACACGAACACCGATACGCCCGAAACCGCGATTAAGGCGGTCACGCGCTCAATAGAAAGGCACGACGTTAAAAATTTTCACAAGGCGGTTGATGTCGACAGCTTGCTTGATTCGGGCTACGCGGGCTTTGTCGACGGGCTGACTGCCTTTGATAACTCGATGACGCCCGACGCCCGCGACGCCATTAAAACTTTTACTGAAATGCTCCGCGCTCCTTTGTTGCTTAGCATGAAGTCCGCGATTGATTCTTACGTCTCAACCGGCAATTTGAATCTCAATGAAAATGTCGGCGTCGCGGAAATTCTTCACAGGACGGGGCTAAATGACGTTGAAGTTCGCAGCGTGCAAAACATTCAGCTCAAGGACGCCAACAGCGACGAGGCTTTTGCCGATGTGATAATTTTCCAGTCGGAGTTGGGGCGCGAGTTCCCGTTTCAAATTACGCTCATCAAAAAAGATGACAAGTGGCAAATTGCGCGGATAGAAAATTTTAAAGAATACGTGGCGCAGGTCGCGCAGGTGCGTCGCGAGAAAATCAACGACTACTTGGCGAAGGCGGGCGAGATAAATTCGCGGCACGAGGCAACAATTCGCGAGGCGGAGAAAAAATATGGCTCGATACTTTCGCTAGGGAGCTTGTCGCAGGATAAGACGCGCACGGAATTGAAAATGCTCATGAACGACGTCATCAAGAGAGATTGGGAAGTGCGCAAGCGCGAATTATTTTCCTTGACCGTGCCGAAAGACGCCGAGTCTTTGCAAAACCTCTACATGCAAATTTGCGACCTCTCGATAGCCGCCGCGCAGGACTATGCAAAGTGGATGGACGATAAAAATACGGCAACGATAAAATCAGCGGAAGGAAAAATTCATCAATCGCAAACTCTCATGACGGAGGCGGCGTCAATCGCGCGGCGTATGGCGAGCTAAAAATATTACGAGATACTCTCCTCTTCCTCTGCAGCCATGATTAATCTTTCTCTCATTCACACTTTAATCAAACGTCTGTGAACACCTGTTCTTACTTTTTATGGCGCGGGCGGCGGCAATGTTCTTTTTGACAATGTCACGACTTCGACCGATTTCAATATAACCGGCATGAGCTACAAAATCAGCGACTCAAAACTTACCAAGAAATAAAACTGCGCGGCAAAAAAAAATCCCCTTCCGATTTTTGGAGGGGATAAATTTTTTTACGGGAAGAAAATTTTCAAGGTCTCGTCGTCAGATTTTTTCCCGACGTACGAGCCGATTAGAAACAAAATTAGCGAACAGGTTATCCCGATTGTGATTTGGTGCAGGTCAAAAATCTTGAAACCCGCCGCTTGCGTCGCGCAGTAAATTATCGTGCCGCCCGTCATCGAGAGCATCGCGCCCAACTTGTTTGCACGTTTCCAGAACAAACCCAACAGCAACGTCCAGAAAAACGCCGTCTCCAGCCCGCCGAACGCGAACATGTTTATCAGCCAGATTAAACTGGGCGGCGTCAACGCGATTACGAAAACAGCCGCGCCGATTATCGCCGTCGCCGCCATTGACAAAAACTTCACCCGCGCAGGAGTCACGACGCGATTATTTTTCTCGGCGTAGTGAAGATAAACGTCCTTGATTATCGCACTCGACGCCACGATTAAAAGTCCGGAAATTGTTGAGATACTCGCGGAAAGAGGTCCGATTATCGCAAGCCCCGCGAGTTCCGGCGGCATTGCCAAAGCAATCGTCGTCGGGATAATGTTGTCGACGCCGCCATAATCAGCCGCGCTCCCCGTCAAAACTCCGTGCGCCAATATCCCCGTGAAATTTATTCCGATATTCATAAAGCCGACGACGACCGTCCCGATTAGCATCGCTTGATGAAGTCCCTGCGTGTTTTTGTAGCTGATACCGCGCACGACCGATTGAGGCAGGGCGATTGTGCAAATGCCGACGAGGAGCCATTGCGTGAAGTAAATCGTCCAAGGCATGTTCCCGAAACTGAACGGCTCGAAAAGTTCGGGATTGTTCGCCTCAAGCGTCGTCATGATGTTTTCGTAGCCGCCGCCCGCCTGCAAGACGTATTTCAGCAGCAAGACGATTCCAATCATCATCATTATCGCGCAACAAGTGTCCGTCAATGCGACTGCGCGAAAGCCGCCTATCGAAGTGTAAATGACGACAGTCAAGCCGAACAGGATTAAGCCCGCCTCGTAGCTGTAGCCCGTGACCGCCGCGAATAGTTTTGCGCCGCCGACAAATTGCGCCGTCATCGTTCCGCAGAAGAATAAAACT
>CAMYWI010000016.1 GCA_947302675.1 uncultured Selenomonadales bacterium
TCGTCAACTGAATCGTCCGCCGTGTCGTCAACTGAATCGTCGCTCGCATCGTCAACTGAATCGTCAGCCGCGTCGTCAACTGAATCGTCCGCCGTGTCGTCAACTGAATCGTCGCTCGCATCGTCAACTGAATCATCAGCCGTGTCGTCAACTGAATCGTCCGTCGCGTCATCAGTCGAATTGTCAGCGGCGTCATCAGTCGAATTGTCGACGGCGTCGTCAGTCGGATTGTCGTCAAAGGTTTCTTGCAAATTGCCGAGTATGTTTAAGCTCGCCAAATCACCCGCGCCGTACAAACGTATCGAACCGTCGCCGACCGTGACGGTAATATTCGAGCCGCTCTTTGTCAAAGAATATGGCTCGCTACCGTCGCCGAGTTTCAACATCGAAGTTTCAGTGAAACCAGCAATAACGTCGTTGCCGTCGCCGGGCGCGTATTCGTAAACAAAATTTGCCGCTTCGTTGGAGATATGGTCATCGCCCTTGCCGCCGTTTATCGTCGAGTTAACATTGTCGGTTTCTATCGTGACGGAAACTTCTACGTCGTGGGTAACCACACTATCAACCGTCTTTGTCCCGGTTTGCACGTCTCTATATTTGGTGACGGTAGTTGTGACGGGTTTCACGCCAACTTTTTTATAAGCACTGCGATATCTGGTTTCGCTTTTGGATACATAAGACGTTATGTAATGCCCGCCGCCGATATATCTCTTTACTGGCTCGCTATAGTAGTATGTGTATGGCTCTTGTACCCATTCATAAACATCCTCATAAGTTGTCTCGGTGTCAGTGTAGGCTTGACGTTCATAAACTGGCTCCTCAACTTGCACGGTCTCGGCTACTCTTTCTATCCTGGTGGTTACATAGCTCGTCTTGTTTACAATGGTATCGTCGCCCGCACTGCCTACGATTGAGGCGTTCGCGTTTGTATTTTCAATGTACTCGCCGCTTGCTTGAATTGTGTCGTCATCGTCAGTATCGTCGCCGTCGGTATCGTCGCCGTCCGTGTCGTGTTCACTCTGATCTTGACCAACAATATTTACTGACGAATTCGCCTTGTCAATCAACGTGATAAAGCTCTCGCCGACTTGAACAATTAAATCGTCGCCGCTGTTTTGAGTTGAGTAAGTGCCCGTGCCGTCGCCGATTTGGAGTGTTGAGGTTGTCGTGAAATCTCCGATAGTATCGTTACCTTCGCCTTCATTGTATTGAATTAGATTATAGTCACCTGACGAACTAATAGAATCATCACCTAAGCCGCCGTCGATTGTCACACTGTAGCCCTTGTTGCGAATGGTATCGTTGCCATTGCCCGCCACGATTGAAACGTTGTTGCCCGCATTATCAATATCGTTGTTGCCGTCGCCCGACTCGATTATCACTGAATTTCCGTCGTTGAAAATGGAATCGTTGCCCGCGCCGCTGTTGATAGTAACATTGGAGCCGCCGCTGTGCCAAGTGTTGAACGAATCGTAGTAGCCATTTTGAATATAATCGTTGTCGCTCGTGCCGCTGATTAGCGTATCGTTGGAGGAGTTATAAATACTGCCAGGAACTGTGGAGACAGCCGCGTTGCCGATTATGTTAGGGTTTTCAATAGTCGCCGCGCCGCCAAGAGTGATATTGCTTTCGCCGACGCTTATAATCAAATCGTTGCCGTTCGTTGTCGAAGTGTAGTCGCTGTCCGCAATGGCAAGCGTCGAGTTGGCACTGAAACCGTAGATTGAGTCGTCGCCGTCGCCCAACTTGTAGTTGAAACGAACGTTGCTACCATAGTTGTCAATGTTGTCATAGCCCGCGCCCGCGTCAATCGTCACCGAATCAGCAATGTTATTAATTGTGTCTGGCTCTTCGCCCGCGTTGATTAAAGCGTTACTGGTGTTGTTCCAAATGGAATCTCTTCCTGCGCCGCCCACAATCGTGACGTTCTCACCGTAGCCACTGTAGATTGTATCGTCGCCCGCGCCCGCATAGATTGAAACGTTAGAGCTAGTGTTGCGAATGGAATCGTCGCCCGTGCCCGCGTCAATCGTCACCGAGTCGCATTCGTTATTAATCTTGTCGTTGCCGTCTCCTGCGTTTATTATGTCGCCGTATTGGTTTTCAATTAAATCATCGCCGTCACCCGCGTTGATTGTGACGCTCACGCCGTAGTTTGCAATGGTATCGTCGCCCTCGCCGCCGTTGATTTTCGTGTTATTACCTTTATTAGTAATGTTATCGTTACCCGCGCCGGCGTTTATCACGACGTACGAATTGTCATTAGATAGAATATCGGCGTCGTCCGTCCCGTTCAACGCTTTATAGCTCGTCGTCGACGGAATGTTAATGTTTATCATGATATTTCCCTCCTCTTAAAAAAATTTTTTGTTGTTGTATCTGATCAATAGTTTCAAATCAAGCATTTGCAAAAAAATCCCGCAAGAAATTTCTGCGCGGCTTGTATTTTCATGCAAAGTTCAATTATAATTGGCGGCAGAAGGGAGGCGAGACCTTGATAAAAAAACTTAGCGAACTTGCGTTGCTTATCCCCGACGCCGAACTTATAGGCGGCGACGTTGAAATTGGCGGGATTGAGCACGACTCGCGCAAGGTCACGGCGAAAGATTTATTCGTGTGCATGGAAGGTGCGCACGTTGACGGACATAATTTTATTCCGCAAGCAATTTCAAAGGGCGCAGTCGCTCTCTTGACGACGAGGAAAAATTTCAAGCCGCCCGAAAATATTTCCGCGCTGATTGTCCCCGACATGCTTAACGCGCTGGCGGTTATCGTCCCGTATTTTTATGATTATCCTGCGCGGGCAATGCGCGTTATCGGCGTGACGGGTACCAACGGCAAGACAACGACGACTTATCTTCTGCGAGAAATTTTTTCCTACGCGGGTTTCAAGGTCGGCTTGATTGGCACGATTCAGATTCTTATCGGCGACGAGACTTTTCCGAATCCGAACACGACGCCCAACGTCATTGACTTGCAAAAAATTTTGGTCAACATGCGCGATAAAAATATTCAAGTCGTCGTCATGGAAGTTTCTAGCCACGCGCTGGCGGAAAATCGCGTTGCGGGCATTGAGTTTGACACGGCGATTTTCACAAACCTCACGCAAGATCACTTGGACTTTCACGGGACAATGGAAAATTATTTGCGAGCGAAGACGAAACTTTTTGATATGGTGTCGCGGCGCGGGCGCAAGCAAAATAAAACCGCCGTCATAAATATTGACGACGCGGCAAGCTCCGAAGTCCTCAAGCATTGTCTCTGCAAAAAAATTTCTTACGGCATAAAAAATCCCGCCGACTTGCAAGCAACCGAGCTTGAAATAAAATCAAGCGGCATGAACTTTAAGATTGGCGACGAGATGAATTTGGATTTGCATTTAACCGGCTTGTTTAATGTCTACAACGTGCTTGCGGCAGTGTGCGCGGCGACAGCTGAAAATATTCGTCCCGACGTTATCAAACGCGCTTTGGAGAATTTTAAAAGCGTGCCCGGACGTTTCGAGCGAGTTTTTTCCGACAAGCCCTTTGAAATTATCGTCGACTACGCGCACACGCCCGACGGTGTTAAAAATGTTCTGGAGACTGCGCGGCAAATCGTCACGGGAAAAATTATCACGGTCTTCGGCTGTGGCGGCGACCGCGACAATAAAAAGCGACCGATTATGGGCGAGATTGCCGCGAAATTCAGCGACGTTATCATTGCGACGAGCGACAATCCGCGCAGTGAAGATCCCGAAAAAATTTTGGACGAGATCGAAGTCGGGATTGGCAAAAAGAATCACGAGCGCATTGTCGACAGACGCGCCGCGATTTTTAGGGCGATTGAGCTTGCGAAGGCGGGCGACATAGTTTTGATTTTGGGCAAAGGTCACGAGGATTATCAGATTTTAAACACGGGCAAGATTCACTTCGACGACAGAGAAGTTGCGCTGGCGGCAATTAAAAATGTTGGAGGAATTAAAAATGACTAAATTATCTTTGAAGGAAGTCGCGCAGGTCACGGGCGCACAAGTAAATTCGGACGCCGAAATTTTTTTCGAGGACGTCACGACCGACAGCAGGAAAATTACAAGCGGCGTGCTTTTCGTCGCACTCAAGGGCGAACATTTTAACGGCGAAGACTTTGCGGCGGAGGCTCTCAAGAAAGGCGCGACTGCCGTCCTCGTCAGCAAGAGCTTTGATAAAAATCTCGACGGAATTATTTTGAAAGTCGACGACACCTTGAAGGCTTACGCGCAAATCGCGGGAGCGTGGCGCAATCGTTTCAACATTCCGATTGTCGCGGTCACTGGCTCCAACGGCAAGACAACGACTAAAGATTTAGCCGCCGCCGCGCTCAATTCGCTTGGTCACGTTCAAAAGACTTCGGGCAATTTTAATAACGAAGTCGGCGTCCCGATGACTTTGCTCTCGCTCAACGAGAATCATAAAGCCGCCGTCGTTGAAATCGGTATGCGCGGGCTTGGACAGATTGAGGCACTCGCGCAGGTCGTCAAGCCCAATATCGGCATCGTCACCAACGTCAGCGAGGCGCACATTGAACTTTTGGGCACGATTGAAAATATCGCGCGGGCGAAGGGCGAACTCGTCACGGAAATTCAAGACGGCGGCACGATTATTCTTAACGCCGACAATGTTCACACGCTGGCTATGAAAAATCTCGTCAAGGGCGGCGTGAAGGTTTTGACTTACTCGATTGAGAGCGGCGCGGATTTTGTCGCGCAGGATATTTTAATCGGGAGCGTCTCGACGGAGTTCACTTTGAGTTTTCGCGGCAAGGAGTACGACTTTGAAATTCCGATGCTCGGTCGCCACAACGTTTCCAACGCGCTGGCGGCTATCGCGGCGGGCTATGCTTGCGGCTTGAAAGTTCCCGACGTTCAGCGCGGCTTTTCAACTTTGACCACGACGAAAATGCGCTACGAGGTGATTCGCCGCGACGGCTTGACGATTATCAACGACGCTTACAACGCAAGCCCCGCCTCAATGCGTGCGGCAATTCGCACAACTTCCGAAGTTTACAACGGACGGCTTATCGCGGTTTTGGGCGACATGCTGGAGCTTGGAACCATTTCCGAACAAATTCACCGCGAAATTGGCTTTGAACTCGTTGAGAATAAGTTCGACACGCTGATAACTCTCGGACCGCTCGGAAGATTTATCGCGGAGGGTGCTCGCGAAGCCGGCTTGAAAAATATTTTTGCCTTCGACACCCACGAGGCCGCCGCGAGAAAAATTTTGGATATTGTTCGCGACGGCGACACGATTTTATTCAAGGCGTCGCACGTCATGCACATGGAAAAAATTATTGAGCTGATTTAAATGAGCAAACTCGAAAAACTTCTTCAACGAATCAAAAACAATCCCTAGTCCGTCCGCTTTGAGGAGCTGGATAAAATTCTGTTGAACGCGGGTTATGATCGCTCTCAACCGCGCGGCGGCTCAAGTCATTACACTTACAGAAAAGAATCAAAAGAACCGATAACCATTCCGCATCACAAGCCCTATGTTCGTGAAATTTATGTTCAAATCGTCATTCGCGCTTTGGATTTGTAATTTTGACAAGGAGAAATTTTTATGGAAGACAAAACGACTGCAGAAAAAGATTTAAATTATTATGCGGCATTGCCTTACGGAATTATGATAGTACCTTCGCCGGAGGGCGGTTACGTCGCGACGATTCCGGACTTGCCGGGTTGCGTAACTCAAGGCGAAACGCAATTTGAAGTTCTTAAAATGATTGAGGACGCGAAACTTTGCTGGCTGGAGGCGGCGTTAGATTTGGGTCAGTCGATTGACGAGCCGGATTGGGACTTATACAACGGGCGATTGAATTTGCGTATTCCAAAGAGTTTGCACAGGAAACTTGCGGAGGGAGCAAAGCACGAGGGAGTAAATCTCAATCAGCTTGCGATTTATTTAATTGCGAACGGACTTGGCGAACAGGAGAAGAATTTTTAATGGAAAAAATTTTAATGGCGGGAGCGATTTCGGCGGTCGTCGTGCTGATTTTGGCTCCGATTTGCATTCCGATTTTGCACAAGTTGAAATTCGGGCAGAGCATTCGCGAGGAAGGTCCCAAAAGTCATCAAAAGAAGAGCGGCACGCCGACAATGGGCGGAATATTTTTAATCGCGGGGATTGTTGTTGCGACGCTGATTATCGCAGAGTGGAACGCGGAAATTTTCCTCGCGCTGTTTATTTTGCTCGGTCATTTTATCTTGGGGTTCATTGACGACTATATCAAAGTCGTCCGCAAACACAATCAAGGACTTTTGGCGCGTTATAAACTTTTGGGACAAATTTTTATCGTCGTCGTTACGGTTTTTGTCGCAAGCGAACTTTTGATTGACTTCAAACCGACGATTTGGCTCCCGATTGTCGACGTGACGATTGACGCGGGCAAACTCTATCTGCCGTTTATGCTGATAGTCATGGTTGGCGCGTCAAACGCGGTTAATCTGACGGACGGGCTTGACGGTTTGGCGTCGGGTTGCATGGCGATTGCCGCGAGTTGTTACGCCGTGATTTGCATTTTGACGGGACACGAGGAGCTTGCGATTTTCTGCGCGGCGACGGTTGGAGCTTGCGTCGGCTTTCTGAAGTTCAACTTCCACCCCGCGAAAGTTTTTATGGGCGATACGGGTTCCCTTGCACTCGGCGGAGCGTTCGCGGCTGTCGGAATTTTGACGCACACGGAAGTTTTACTGGCGATTGTCGGCTTTGTGTTCGTCTGCGAGGCGTTGTCAGTTATCTTGCAAGTAATTTCCTTTCAGACGACGGGCAAAAGAATTTTCCGCATGAGTCCGCTACATCATCACTTCGAGCTGGGCGGTTGGTCGGAAATAAAAGTTGTCTTCGTCTTCTGGAGCGTCGGCTTAATCGCGGGCGTCGTCGGCTTATCTATGCTTTAAGGGGTCTTGGAAATGGATTTGGCAGATAAAAAAGTTTTGGTCATCGGCGCGGCGCGGAGCGGCATTGCGGCGGCGAACATTGCAAAAAATCTCGGCGCGAAGGTAATTCTCAGCGACGCCAAAGAAAATCTCGACATAAAAATTTCCGGCGTGGAAGTTCGGCTCGGCAAGCAGACTGATGAACTTCTGCGCGGCATTGACTTGATAATTGTCTCGCCCGCCGTGCCGCTGAAAATTCCTCTGCTCAAGAGCGCGGCGGCTAAAAACATTCCGATTATCAGCGAAGTCGAGCTTGCCTACGATTTGGCGAAGTCGCCGATTTGCGCGGTGACGGGCACCAACGGCAAGACTACCACCGTAACTTTGCTCGGTCTTTTGCTTAAAGAAAAGTTTGATAAAGTCGGCGTCGGCGGAAATATCGGAGTGCCTTTGAGCGAAGTTGCTTTGGAAGTCGGCGCGGGCGGTTGCCTTGCCGCTGAAATTTCAAGCTATCAAATGGAGGCGACGAAAAATTTCAAGCCGCACATTTCCGCTATTCTCAACATCACACCCGACCATTTGAAACGTCACGGTTCAATGGAAATTTATCAAGCTATGAAGGAAAAAATCTTCGCGCAGGAGACCGCTGACGACTTTTTGATTCTGAACTACGACGACGAACACACTCGCGACATGATTAATCGCGCCGCTTGTAAAGTGCTTTACTTTAGTAGAAAAG
Organism: uncultured Selenomonadales bacterium; assembly: GCA_947302675.1. Next base: position 7,635 of record CAMYWI010000016.1, read on the forward strand.
TGAAACTTGACGCGGGCGCGTTTGTTGAAAATAATAAGCTCGTTATTAAATTCAACGGCGCAACTCATGAACTTTGCACGATTGACGAACTCGGCATTAAAGGCGGGCACAACGTCGAGAATGCTCTTGCCGCCGCGCTGATTGCGTTTCTTTCGGGTGTCGAAGTCGAGAAAATTTCCAAAGTCCTCAAAACTTTTCAAGGCGTCGAACACAGGATTGAGTTCGTGCGCGAGATTGACGGCGTGAAATATTTCAACGACTCGAAGGCGACCAACACCGATTCCGCGATTAAAGCTCTCGAAACTTTCGACGGGCACATTATTTTGATTGCGGGCGGCGACGACAAGGGTACAGATTTAACCGACTTCCTTAATTTGGTCAATGAGCGCGTCGATTATTTGATCTTAGTTGGCGACGCGGCGGCTCGTTTCAAAGCTTGCGCTCTCGAAAAAAATTTCCCTGCCGATAAAATTTTGGAGGCGGGCTACTCAATGGAACGGGCGGTTGCGCTTGCGAAAGAAATTGCTCGCCCGCCACAAGTCGTCTTGCTCAGTCCCGCCTGCGCGAGTTTCGACATGTATAAAGATTTTGAGGAGCGCGGCAGAGATTTCAAACGCATTGTCTTGAATCTTTAAGGAGGAAAATTTCATGATGAATATCAAAGAACAGACATTAAATTTGGGCGTGGCGGTTCACAAATTGGCTTTGAAGTTGCCGCCGGAAGAGGAGCGCGGACTCGCCGAGTTAATGCTTAGCAAGATAGGAGCCGTTGCCGCGAATGCAAGATTGGCAGAAGAATTGACCGACGACGAACAACAAGATTGCCGCTCTAAAGCAAAGGGAGCACTCGCCGCGCTCGAAACGTTCATTTTAATTTGCGTCAACGTCGGCTACTTCGACGAGGCGGAGGCGCAAGCGGCTTTGAACTTGTGCGCGGAAATAAATGACAAGTTGGCGCAGTGACGGCATGGGCTATCTTTATCTGGGCGCGGCGATTATTTTTGAACTGTTCGGGACAACGTGCCTGAAGTTATCGAACGGCTTCAGTCACATGATTTATACGACAATAACGCTGATTTGCTACGGCGCGTGTTTTTATTTCCTGTCACTGTCGCTGAAAACCGTCGCGCTGAACATTGCCTACGCGACGTGGTGCGGGCTGGGCATTGTGCTTGCGGCGGCGGTTGCGAAAATTCTTTTCCACGAATCACTTTCGACGCCGGGACTTATCGGAATTATTTTGATTGTGGTCGGCGTCGTGCTTTGTAATTTCTTTGGAGCGAATCACTAAATGAAAATAATAGTATCGGGCGGCGGCACGGGCGGGCACATTTACCCCGCGCTCACGCTCATTGACGCAATTAAAAAGAAACGCCCCGACGCGGAATTTTTATACGTTGGGACGGAAAAGGGCTTGGAGGCTGACATTGTTCCGAAGGCGGGCATAAATTTTACCGCGCTCAAGCTCGAAGGCGGCTTGGAGCGTCATTTCACACTGGAAAATATTTCTCGCGCCGCCAACGCGATTTGGAGCATCAAACACGCCGCCGACATAATTAAAAATTTCAAGCCGAGCGTGGTCGTTGGGACGGGCGGCTACGTCTGCGGACCGATTTTGCTTGCGGCAAGTATCATGAAAGTTCCGACGCTGATTCAAGAACAAAACGCCGTCGCGGGCGTCACGAATAAAATTCTGTCGAAGTTCGTCGACAAAATTGCGGTCGGGACAAGTAACGCGCTGAAACATTTCCCCTCCGGCAAGACAGTTTACACGGGCAATCCGATTCGCGCGGAGGTTTTGTTGGCGTGGAAGGAGGACGGGCTTAAGGAGTTCGACTTCACCGAAGACAAGCCGGTTGTTTTAATTTCGGGCGGCAGTCGCGGTGCGCGGAGCATTAACAACGCAATGATTGACGTCTTGAAAGCGGAGGCTGTCAAAAATCGGGCGCAGTTCCTTCACGTCACCGGCAAGGGCGAGTTTGAATCCGTCACGAGCGAATTGACTGACGTACTCGACGCGCCAAATATAAAAGTCGTGCCGTACCTTTACAACATGCCGCAAGCAATGGCGATGGCGGACTTGGCAATCTTCCGCGCGGGCGCAACGGGTTTGGCGGAGCTGACGGCGCGAGGAATCCCTGCAATTTTAATCCCATATCCCTACGCGGCGGAGAATCATCAAGAATTCAACGCGCGGGCACTTGTCGAGGCGGGCGCGGCAAAAATGATACTCAACAAAGATTTGACGGCGGAAATTTTATCAGCAACCCTCGACGAACTTCTGTTCTCGCCGGAAAAATTGGAGGCAATGTCAAAAGCAAGCTTATCGCTCGGCAAACCGCAGGCGGCGGACGAAATCGCCGATTTAATTTTGGAAATGGCTTGAGGAGGTTTCAATATGACAAACGAAGTTACTCTGGAAATTAAAATCGATGCCGACTTGAAAGCGGAGGCTGAAAAACTCTACGGCAAAATCGATTTGACGCTTGAAGAGGCAATTTCGATTTTGATTAAGTACAACGTCGAGCAACAAGACGGCGAAATTCCGAACAGAAAAACGGAATCGGAACACACCGAACTTTTCGGCGCGTTGTCGAAATACGCAAACCCCGCGCTGATTCCCTTTGAAGATGGGGCTTGGGAAAGGGCTATGGTGAAAAAATATGCACAAAATCTTGGTTGATACCAATATCATCCTGCGCTGCCTTTTGCGCGACAACGAAGAACAAGCTAAGCAAGCCGACAAAGTTATCAAAGACGGTGCTTGGACTCTCCCAGAGGTTTTGGCAGAAGTAGATCACGTTTTACGCACTTTTTATGACGTTGAAAGAAAAGACATCGCCGCGCAACTTTTTAAGACATTGAATCTGATTGAAGTTGAACGCCCCGTCGTTATGCACCCTGCCGTAGAAATTTTCGCAGAAACAAAGTTGGATTTCGTCGACTGCATACTTGCGGCTTATCATGACGTGGAAGGGGCTAATGTCTTCACCTTCGACAAGAAACTTAAAAAACAGATTGAACGGGAGGAAAAATAATTTGAAACTCGACGGCTTGAAGAAATATCATGT
>CAMYWI010000017.1 GCA_947302675.1 uncultured Selenomonadales bacterium
GCTTAATCGCGACGATAATTTCAGTGATACTGGGCTTGGCGGCGGCGTGGAGTTTGGAGCGGACGGCGATTCGCGGAAAAAATTTCTTCGCGATAACTTTCGGCGTGCCCATGCTTATCCCGTCAATCTCGCACTCGTTCGGACTGGTCGCGCTGTTCGGAGCCAACGGTTGGCTAACGAACCTTTTTCATTGGGACTTCAGCATTTACGGCACGGCGGGCATTATCGCCGGCTCGATCATGTATGCATTTCCGGTTGCGTTTTTTATTTTTATAAGCGTACTGCGTTGCGAAGACGGCTTGCCCTACCTCGCGGCGGAAGTTTTAGGCGTCCCGCGCAGTCGCCAATTCCTCGACTTGACGTTGCCCTACCTCAAGCGCACGATTATTTCAACGGGCTTTGCGATTTTCTCGATGATTGTCACGGATTACGGCGTACCGCTCATGATTGGCGGCAAGACTTTAACGCTGTCGGTGCTCATGTACAACAAAGCCGTCGCGATGCTTGATTATGATTCGGGGAGCGTGCTCGGCGCGATTTTGATTGTGCCCGCGCTTATTGCCTTCCTCGCCGACTTGCTCAATCCGCCGCTCAAGCAAAATGATTACGCCAAAAATATTTCCTTCGCCGAGAAAACTTCGCGGGCTGATAAAATTATCTTTATCTTCTGCGCGGGACTGAGCTTGCTGATAATCGCGCCGCTCGTAACGTTTTGCGTGATGACTTTCGCGGCGAAGTATCCCGTCGATATGAGCTTTACGCTTTATCACGTGACGCGCACGATTCACAGGGGCGCACTCGATAACTGGCTGAATTCGATTTTAATAGCGGGCGCATCGGCAATCGTCGGGACGATTTTTTCATTCACGGCGGCTTATTTCTCGACGCGAACGGAAGGACTTGCCGCAAGGATTATTCATTTGCTGTCGATTTTGCCGATGACGATACCGGGCATTGCGCTCGGCTTGGGTTACGTGATTCTCTTCCACGACGCGACGATTTACGGCACGCTGATAATCTTGGTTGCGGTCAACGTCATGCACTTTTTCGCGTCGCCGTATCTGATGATGCGCAACACACTTGAAAAAATTTCGGCGAACGTCGAGGCGGTTGGAAAAGTTTTGGGCGTCCCGCGCAGATTTATAATTCGCGACGTTATTTTGCCAAAGGTGCGATTCAGCTTGTGCGAAATGTTCGCGTATTTTTTCGTGAACGCGATGATGACGATTTCTGCCGTGAGTTACTTGGCACCACCCGCGCCAAAGCCGCTCGCGCTCATGATAACGCAATTTGAGGCGCAACGGCTCATGGAAAGTGCGGCGGCGGTCTCGCTTTTGATTCTGCTGACGAATTTACTTTTAAAAATTTTTTTCGCCAAGCTCGGCAAAAAGTTTGCGGCGCGATAAAAATTCCTTGTGATTTTGTGTTAGAATAAGCGCAAAAAATTTTTGAGAGGAAAAATATGACTGCAAAAAAAAATTCGACGACCCTGAGTTCATTTGCGCCGCCGATTTTATTTTTACTGTTTGATTATCTGGGCGTGGTGCTGAGCGAACACTTTGCCTTTGTATTGCGCGACGCCCTCGACACTTGGAACCGCGTCACTTACGTTTACGCCGACGCTTACATTTATGGTTGGGTGCCGTTGTTGTTTTTGATTTTCTTGGGGCAGTCGCGCACGTATCGGCAAATGAAGCCAGTCGTTGACACCATGCGCGAGATCTTCCAATCGGTGTTCGCGGGCTGGATCGCGTCGATAATCATCATTTACTTTTTGAAGGCGAGCAACGCCTCGTCGCGGCTGTTCATAATTTTGTTCGGGTTGTTCGTGCTGATAAATGTCTGCGTGATTCGCTACGTCGTGCTGAAATTTCTCAAGCGGCGCAACATTTTCTACGAGCCGATAATTTTAATCGGGGCGGGCAAGACAGCGGAGCGGCTGATAAAATTTTGGGCGGAGGATTTAGGTTATCGCTATAAAATCGTCGGGCTGATTGATGATTGTCCCGTCTCGAAAATTTTGCCGCGCGACTTCCCGATATTGGGCGGTTTCGACGAGGCGCGAAGTATTGTCCGAGCCGCGCAGGTTAAAACGGTCGTGATAGCCGCGCCGGGTCTCGACAAAGAGCGACTTCAAGAACTTATCAACAGAATTCAACCGCACGTCAAAAATATTTCGTTCGTGCCGGATTTAATCGGGACGCCGATGTCGAGTGCGGAGCTTTCGATTTTGTTCAGCGAGAAGATTTTGATGCTCAACCTGCGCAACAACCTTTCGCGCCCGTACAACCGCGCGATTAAGAGAATTTTTGACTTGACGCTGACGATTGGCGGCGGGCTGATAATTTTGCCGGTGATGTTGGTGATTGCGATTTTGGTCGGCATTGACAATCGCGGGCGAATAATTTTTGCGCATAAGCGAGTTGGCGCGGCAGGGAAAAAGTTTCCTTGCTATAAGTTTCAAACAATGGTAGCGGACTCCGACGCGCAGTTGAAAAAATATCTCGCCGAAAATCCCGAAGCGCGGCGCGAGTGGGAAGAGACTTTTAAGCTGACCAATGACCCGCGAGTTACTAAGCTTGGGAATTTTTTACGGCGAACGAGCTTGGACGAGTTGCCGCAACTTTGGAATGTGATTCGCGGCGAAATGAGCCTTGTCGGTCCGCGCCCGATTGTTCAAGCGGAAGTCTCGCGTTACGGCAAAAATATTCGCGAATATTACATGGTGTTGCCTGGCATAACGGGCATGTGGCAGGTCAGCGGCAGGAGCGATACCACTTACGCCGAGCGCGTCGCAATGGATACTTGGTACGTGCGCAACTGGTCGGTTTGGATTGATATCATGTATCTTTTCAAGACGGTTAAGGCGGTCTTTCGCGGAACCGGAGCGTACTGATTGCAAAGGAGGAATTTTATGAGATTGATTGTTGGAATGACGGGCGCGAGCGGTGTCGTGATTGCCGTCGAACTTTTGCGCCGCCTTAAAGAAATTCAGGAGGTCGAGACGCATTTAATCATTACGGAGGGCGCGGAGCTTACTATTCGCGACGAGACTAACTTTGATATTTTCGAGATTCGACGCCTCGCCGACCGCGTCTACGACGTAAATCAAATGGACGCCTCCATTGCAAGCGGCAGTTTTCTCGTCGACGGTATGATTATCGTCCCGTGCACAATGAAAACTCTCGCGGGCATTGCGGCGGGCTACTGCGAAAATCTTCTGCTCCGCGCCGCCGACGTTTGTATTAAAGAAAATCGCAAGCTCCTGCTCGTGCCGCGCGAAATGCCATTCAGCCGAATTCACCTGCGCAACATGAAGGAACTCGCCGACTGCGGCGCAATCATTATGCCGCCCGTCATGACTTTCTACAACACGCCGTCAAATCTCCAAGCGCAGATAAATCACGTCGTCAACAAAATTCTGCGGCTGTTCAATCTGCCAGACGACATGCCCGAATGGCACACGCCTTGACAAAATTTTTATCGGAAAGTCAAAAGCTTTCCGATTTTTTTATTGCAACTACGAAAATTTTTTTATAGAATACAAGAAAATTTACTTTGGCGAGGAGGAGACTTATGAGAAAATTTTTTATCGCGCTGGCGTTGCTTATGTTGATAAATATTTCGGCGAGTGCGCAGGAGGTTACGGCTGAGGGCGCGGGCAGGAACAGAGACGAGGCTATTGCCAATGCTGAACGCGCCGCCGTTGAACAGGTCGTTGGAAATTTCGTTGACTCTCAAACGCTGGTTGGAAATGCAATGCTCAAGCTCGACGAAATTTATACGCGTGCGCAAGGTTTCGTCAGCGGCGTCAAAATTTTGAGCGAGGGAATATCCAAAGGGCTTTACAAAGTCACTGCGCGAATGAATGTTGAAAGCGAACCCAACAGCGCGTTAATTGGTCAGCTCGAAACGGTCATGCGGCTAAACGACCCGCGAATCACCGTTATAATGATGCGCGATAACATGGCGGCGGGCACGCACGACGAATTGGCGGAGAGCGCACTCAATGACAAACTCTTGGCGGTCGGTTTTAGTCACATTGTCGACGCGGACATTGTTGCTAATCTCGAAAACGCGCAACTGCTCGAAAGGCTTTACAACGGCGAGAAAGGGCTTGTCGGCGTCGGCTCAAGCTACGGCGCGGATTATCTCGTGCTCGGTCAAACTCACACCAATTCGCAAAACGTTCAGCTGCCCGACTACAAAACTGGCGGCTATAAGACAATGGCAATGATTGTTGCCAACGCCGACATTACCGCGAAAATTATCAAGCTGACGACCGGCGAGATTGTCGGGACTTTTTCCGTGACGGCGAAGGGCAACGACGTTATCAAGGACAACTCCGAGCGCAACGCGATTCGTAACGCCGCCGAGAATGCCGCACTGGAGCTTGAGAAGAAGTTTAAAAAGCTGGCGATGACGGTTCGTTCGACAAGTCATTTCAGATTGTAAGGAGTGATTAGCGTTGAAGAAATTTTTCACAGCAATAATTTTTATGATAATCTGCGCGGCGAGCACGAACTGTTTTGCGTCGACAAGCGGAGCAATGCGCTTGGGGATTTTGCCGGTGTTCAAGGCGGCGTCGGTCTCAGCTAACTTGACGCTCGACGACACAGAAATTGCCACGAGTGCGATTTATGCGGGACTATCGAATTGCCCCGACTTTGAATTACTCTCGCGCACTGACGTTGATAAACTCGTTCAGGAGCACGAACTCACGGCAACGGGGCTTATCGACGACTCAACGGCTCCCGCCTTCGGGCGAATGCTCGGCGCGGAATATCTGCTGATTACGAACGTCACGGGACTAAGCAACACCAAGAAAAGCGGCTCGGTTATCGGCAGTGGCAAAAATAATTACGTCGTGACGGCGCGAATGGCGGCGCGGATTGTCGAAGTCGAGACGGGACGCGTGGTTCTCGCCGCGACGAGTTCCGCTACTTCAAAAGTAAAAGTCACGGGCAGTTTGGTGCGCGTTGGCACGAATAATTTCAGTGCGGAGCTTGCCGAAGAGGCTCTTGAAAAGGCGGCAGAAGATCTCGTCGAAAAGTTACTTGCGAATCTCGAAGCTAAAAAGAGGGCAAGACAATGAAACTCTTTATAAAAATTTTAATCGCGATGATGATTCTTTGCACAGGCTCCACGTCGCAGGCAGCCTTTGAAAAATCTTCAAGCGGACCGACGATACTACTTGCGGAAGTCAAAGGTTACGGCGAAGACGAATTACGCCCAGAGTTCTTGGAAAATTTCCGCGAGGCACTCGGTGACGAAATGCAGCAGTCAAAAGTTTTCGCAACGGACTTATCGCGCTTGTCAAACGGCACGTATCTTGACTTGGACGCGCAGGAGCCGGAAGACAAATTATTTTCGCTGATTCACATGGACGCCATTGCCAACGGGCATTTGTACCGCCGCGAGCTTGCCAACGCGCAGATGATTCGCTACGGCGATTCGGTCAAGGGCAAGGCTTATTATCAAGACGACGAAAAAACCGCCGCCCGCATGAAGTTGGAAGGCAAGCCTTACACGCTCAGCACGAACATAACGCAGATGGCGATTGAGCTTGGCAACAAGTACGGCGTGGATTATCTGCTGTTCGTGAACGTGCGTGATGCCGATGTTTTCAGGAAGACCGGCGGGATTTTCGGGACGCACACGACAGCGGAGGAACTTGAAAAAGGTATGCGCGGCAAAAAAATTACCTTCGAGTTGGAATATTATTTAGTCAACGTCAAGACGTGCAAAGTTTATGAGGGGCAGAACGCGCAAAAGAAAACCGCGCTAATAAGAAATGTCGTCGTCGGCAAGTCGGGGCAGAAGGCGAACGCGACACAACTTTTAACCGAAATTTTAAAAGATCAAGCGGATCAAATCGTCAAAGGATTGGAGACAAAGGGTTTGAAGACTGTTTGAGGTTGAATCATGAGACTGAAAATTTTTTTGACTGCGATAATATTTTTGATTGCCGCGCAGGTCGAGGCGGCGGAGACTTTCGGCGTCATGGACATAATCAGCCGCGTCAACGTCACGAATTTAAAGGGCGAAGTCGTTCAAACCTTCCCCAACGCGCGACACGAAATGCTTGCCGAGCTTGAGGAATTGCTTGTAATTCCGGGCAAGGTAGAAATGGTTGACTTCGGCTCTGAGTTTCAAATCGAGGCGATGAACGAGCAAATCATCATGCAACAACTCGGCGCGAATCAAATCACGCAGACGAATTACGCGGCTTGCAATTACATAATGTTCATGTACCTGACGAATTGCAACGAGGTTATCGAGGACAAGATTGTCAAGAAGAGCAACGCGGTTAAGGTCGACTTGAGTGCGCGGATTATCGAGAAGGCGTCGGGCAAATGCGTTTTCGTCGCGACGGGTTCGGGCGTTGCCAAAGCCAATGACTATCGGGCGTTGGGGATTTTCAAGTTCAAAACTTTTGAGTGTCCCGAAGAACAATTTTACGCGGCGATAAAGGCGGCGACTCATGAACTCGCCCTCAAGATTAGGGAGAGAATGTAATGAGGAAAATTTTTTTGACGGCGGCGATAATTTTTTTCATGCAGACGACCGCGCAGGCTTACGGGATTTTTTGGTACGACATGAGCTCGGATATTCCGCTGTGGAAAAAGGTCGTCATCTTCCCGCTCGCCAACTCAAGCGACAAAAATAATTGGCTGATAAGCCGCGACGAAAATTCTTTGCTGTATTGGGAAAATAAATATTTAATGGAGCGATTCGAGAAGAAAATAAAGAATTTGCACACGGTGAGGCTCGCGCCCGGCATTGAGGAGCAAAATGAAATCCTTGTCGACAAGTTCAGCGTCCTGCTCAATCCCTATCCCGACGAAAAGTCTCGCGCGGCGGCAGTCTTCGAGCAAACGGGAGCCGACATGTACCTTTTCCCGCGTTTCAAAGAAAAAAGAGTTCAAGTCGACACCTCGCCGCGTGCAGAGTTTGACGTTAAGCTCCGCTCGTGGACGGAGGAAAGTGGCGGCCCCAGCGGCTACAGGACTTACGACGAGAAAACTTGGACGGAGCATCACGTCATACCGGAGAAAAAAGTTTATCTGTACATTATGGAGCTTGAGATTGAAGGCTTTGACACGGAGGCAAATAAAGTTTTGCTTTTCACTGACGCCCGCCGCGACTACAACACAGACGAGGAGCATCAGTTCAAAAATATTACAAAGTATATCCGTAAAGACTTGAGCGAAATGAAGAGCAGCAAGACTAAGGGCAAGGACAAGGCGGGCAAAATTAATATCGGCTTTAAAAATATCAACTTGCCCGCTGATGTTGGCGGCGACGAATATTCGTTGAAGGGCGCGTACTTCGGTATGAAGTTCGAGGCGACGGAAAAGCTTAAGGGCGTCAGCGTCATAACCGACGCCACAAGTGACAAGGATTTGGATTACTACGTCACGGGCACGGTTGACCGCTGGGAAATGCATTCGACGTGGAACTTGCCGACCGTCACGACTTGGCCGGAGCACATAAGTTCAGAGGAGGAAAAGTGGATTGACGACAAGGGCAAGGAACATAAAAAGCTGATAAAAAAATATCGCGATAAAATTATTGACCATTACGCCCATTGGAGTTTCAGTTGGAATGTTCGCGCGACATTTTATCTGGTCGACGCTAAGACGGGTAAAGTCGTCGTCAGCGAGAGCGGCACGGAGTTTAACGATAAGCCAATGGACGCCTACCGAACTATCCTCCGCAACTTTTACAAAGAAGTCAATAAATATTTCAAGAAGTGAGCAACAAAAAACCTCTCTCCAAAGTCGGAGGGAGGTTTTAATTTTTCAACGTCTCAACTTTTCAGTACAGCTTCGGAGTAAAGCTGGACGCCGCGATTTGCATTCGGGTGAATCCAATCCTTCAAGTAATCTCTATGCGGTCTTACGTTCAAAATCGAATTGATGTGCGCGTTCGCATTGATAAAAATGTCGCCCGTCACCTCACAGAAAACTTTCAAGGCGTCGGTGTACTGATTGTTCATTTTAATCTTGTCACTGTATTTCATGGAGCAGAATTTGTCGCCGTCCGTCGAAGTCCAAGGGGCGATAAAAATAAACTTCGCGGCGGGCGTATTCTTCAAAATTTCACCGCGCAGAACTTTCAAGCAATCGACATATTCTCTGGGCGTCATGGCGCAAATTTTCTCGTTGCGATAGCGCACGTCATTTGTGCCAATGGCGACGACGAACAAATCAGCGGGCGCGGCGGCAATCTTGCTCAAAAATTCTTCCGAAATCAAACGCTTAATAGTGAATCCGTTAAGCGAGGCGTTAAATATCGTGCCCTTGATAAACGGCGCAATCGGCTCGTACCAGGCAACGCCGCCATTTTTCGAGCCAAGAGTTACTGAGTCGCCGACGAAACAAACATTCTGCGCGGCTTGAATCGCCGTGAAAAATTTTCCTTTGATAAGTTCGTCGCTAATCGCAAGCGGCTCGACTTTCTTGCGTTGAAAGCCTTCCTCGTCGAAGAAATAACGCTCCTGAATCAAATTTTCATTCAACTCCGTCCCAAGCGCAACCTGCGTGATGTGTTTCAAGACATAAGAGACGCGCTCAAGTTCAAAGGTGCTTATCTCGTGTCCAAGCTTTTCGTCCGTCAGAATTTTATAAATCGGTAAAGGTCGGTAGTTGCCCGCCAACGTCGAGCGCGTCCACATGGGAATAATCGCGCCGCCCAAAATTTTTTTTGTCTCGCGGTCAATGTAAACCTCCACCATTAAAGAGGCGTCGCCGTCGTGTTCGCGGTAGATATTGGCGTAATTTCCAGGAGAATACAGCGTGAAAGTCTTTCTGCCGTCAACAGTCTCGATTTTAGCCGGCTGAACCGAGTGCGTGTGATCGCCCAAAATAATATCCGCGCCGAGTTCAATAAAGGTTTTGCGCCAATATCTTTGATTGCTGTTGGGTTGGTCGGTAAATTGCGAGCCCCAGTGCGGCAGGACAACTATCAAATCGGGATTGTAACTTTTGGCAAGCTCAAAATCTTTCTTGACCGCCGCCAAAACGTCCTCAAATTCGGGAATGTCGCGGCGGGCAGTCAACGACGTTATGTACGTCAAGCTCTCTTCGCTAAGTATCCGCCCGTTGGAAAAACGATTCGTCCCGTAAGTATAGGCGAGCACCGCAAATTTTATCCCGCCCTTCTCAATCAGCTTGACACGCGAGCTTTCTTTATCTTCCGCGCTCTTGTAAGTGCCAATGAAGTCGAGCTTTTTCTCGCGCAAAACGTCAATAGTTCTCGCCAAGCCCGCAAGTTTCATATCTAAAATGTGATTCGTCGCGGTCGTGACCAAATCAAAGCCCGCATTTTTTACCGCGTCAACAAATTCGTCGGGGAAGTTCAAACGCAATTTCTTGCCGTCCGCGAAATTACTTTGTGAATAAGAATTTGAATCGCCGCCCAGCGGTCCTTCAAACACCCCGATTGAAAAATCCGCCGCCGAAATATATTTCCGCGTGAACTCGAACATGTCATCAAAATCGTATCTTTGACCGTCGAAGGCTCGCTTAACTTGATCCTCCAACAAAATCAAATCGCCGCAGAATAAAATTCGGAAGGCATTTTCATAACTTTTAAGCGTCGTTGCGTCCGCCACTCGATAAATATCTTTATCATTAATATCAAACAAATTAATCGTCGGCGGATTAAAATTCACAAGCGCAGAGTCCTGTTGAGCTTTTTCTTCGGCTTTAAGCTTGCGCCAATCCTGTATGGTGACCCAACGATTATTTTGCGGCGTGCTTTTCTCAAAGACAAAGGGCTTGCCCTGCGCCACAGTGGAATTATCGGGGACGTCGCGCGTGACCGTGCAACCCGCGCCGATTCGGACGTTGTTGCCGACTTTGACGTTGCCAATAATTTTCGCGCCGGCTCCAATGTAAGCGTTGTCGCCAATGGTCGGCGCACCGGCACTTTTGCTGTCGAGGAGCGTGTTACTGCCAATCGTGACGCCCTGAAAAATTATGCAACCCTTGCCGACCTTCGCCGCCGAAGATATAAAAATGCCGTAGAAATCGTGCGGCGTAATGAACGGGCTGATATTCTTGCTTATGGGAATGTTGGAGCCGAAATAGCGATTGATGTAGCCGCACTTGAGCAGGATTTTGCGCTTTTCAAGCTCCGACTTTTCCTTGAGATATTTTTTGTAGCAGTCCCAGAAAACTTTTTTGAGCTTGCTATTGTCCAAGAAGGCACCGGTTGCCTTCGCCTCCTCTACGTCTTGCAACGAGTCAATGTATTCGAGAACGTTTTGATTAAAAGTTAAGGGATTTTCCAAGCTAAAACCTCCTTAAAGCGCGGTGATGACCCAGAGATAATTTTTCGCGGCTAGTTCGTTGACCTTAGCAATCTGCGCGGGCGTGAGTTTGTTGCTTATGTTGAGCGTGGGCAGCTTGGTAAAGAGCGGCACTTTCTCAACTCTAAGCCCGTGAGTTTTCAAGAATTCAATCGCCTCTTGCTCGTCCTGAAGATAATCGTCATTGATTTTGTCGTCGTAAACTTTCTCATACATTGACTTAGTCTCGGCGTAGAGCGTAGGAGCGTTTTGTTCACCGTAGAGAGCCGCCGCAACGTCCGTGAAATATTTCTTCTGCGTGAAGTCGGAAGTAATCAAGCAACCGCCGTGTTTCTTGAGAACGTCGCGGAGATTTTC
>CAMYWI010000018.1 GCA_947302675.1 uncultured Selenomonadales bacterium
GGATACGTCGTAAGTTCCTGCGTCGATAGCGTTTTGAAGAATATCCGTTTTGATTGCTCCGGGTGCCACAGCATTTATGCGTATGCCCTGTTGCGCGTAATCAATGGCGGCTCCTTTGGTCAAACCTACGACAGCATGTTTTGTAGCACAATACTGCGCAGTTGCATACAACCCGTTGAGTCCCGCGATAGATGCCAAGTTCACAATCGCGCCGCCGTTCGTTTTGAGCATTTCTTTTATCGCATACTTCATTCCGTAATAAACGCCCATGACATTGGTGTCGAGCATTTTTTTCAAGTCATCAGACTCTGTCTCCGCCAACAGTCTCATTTATTACAGCCTGAACTTGTTCTTCGTCTCGCACATCGAGTACTTTAAAATCTACTTCCAAGCCTTTAGCCTTGAATTCATTTCTTAGGGCAGTTTCTTTTCTTGAATCACGACTGGTGACAACAACGTTATAGCCGTTTTCGGCAAACTTTATAGCAGTCGCTTTACCGATTCCGGTTGTACCTCCTGTGATAATCACCGTTTTTCTTGAGCCCATAAGTTTCTCCTTATTTTTACCGTCTGAATGATTTCAAACGCAGAAATTTTAACACCGCCGCAAAAATTCGTCAAGTGCGATAAAAATTTTTTCGGCGGCAATGATAAGCGTTGCATGAAAAATCCCTGCGTGATAAAATCAATTCAAACAGAAAATTTTTTCAAAGGTGGGAGAAGGAATGGTACACATAGTCGGAGCGGGACCTGGCGACCCCGAATTAATGACAATCAAAGGACAGCGGCTCCTCAGCGAGGCGGACGTCGTGATTTACGCAGGTTCACTGGTCAACGAGGAAATTTTGAACTTTTGCAAAGCGAAGGCAGAAATTTACAATTCAGCACAAATGATGCTCGAAGAAATAATGCACGTGATAACGCTGGCGGAGCGCGAGGGCAAAACGACCGTCCGACTGCACACGGGCGACCCGTCAATTTATGGCGCGGTACAGGAGCAAATGGACGCTATGACCGCACGCGGAATCGAATTCGACGTAACGCCGGGCGTCAGCTCGTTCTTGGCGGCGGCGGCATCTCTCAAGCAGGAATACACAATTCCTGGCGTCACACAAACGGTAATCATCACGCGGCGCGGCGGACGCACTCCCGTCCCCGACTCCGAATCAATCAAAAAACTCGCGCAACACCAAACGACGCTTTGCATATTTTTATCAGTCAATCTTCTGGACGAGATAAAGCGCGAGCTTATGTCGGCGGGCTTGAAATCATCGACGCCAGTCGCGGTCGTTTACAAGGCGTCGTGGCCAGGCGAGGAAAAAGTTATCAAGGGACGGCTCGATACGATTGTTCAGCAGGTCAAGGAGGCGAATATTGAACGCTCGGCAATGATTATCGTCGGGCAGTGCTTAAATTCAGAAAGCCGCCCGCAATCCAAACTTTATTCTCCGAAATTCAGTCATATGTTCAGGCAGGCGAGATTTTAAATTGAGAACAGCAATTATTTCACTGACGGCGAACGGAGCGCGACTTGCCGAGAAAATTTCTGCGAAGGTCGGCGGTCAGACGTTTGCGAAGGGGCGAAATTTTACTAAACTTGCCGAGTTAGTCACAGAGATTTTCGGCAAGTTCGACGGACTTATATTTATCTGCGCGGCGGGAATAGTCGTGCGCATGATTGCGCCGCATATCGTCAGCAAGCTCAGTGACCCGGCAGTTTTGGTCGTCGACGAGCGCGGTCAAAATGTCATCAGCCTTTTAAGCGGGCACGTCGGGCGAGCGAACGAACTCACGGTAGAAATTGCAAAGGCGATTGAGGCAAATCCCGTCATCACGACGGCGACGGACGTCGCGGGGAAATTTCCAGTCGACGCGATAGTTTCAAAGCTCGGACTCGTGCCCGAACCGCGCGAGGCGATTAAGGCGATTAACACAGCAATTTTGCGCGGCGAAGAAGTTTTCGTGACGGCGGGCGACGTGCGATTGAATTTAATTCCGCAGAACTTAATCGCGGGCGTGGGTTGTCGGCGCGGAACGTCTTCGCTGAAAATTTTCGAGGCGATACAGCGAGCTTGCGCAATGATTCACCAGCCGATTGAGCGCGTGAAACTTTTGGCGAGCGTCGACGCAAAAAAGGAAGAAGTCGGGCTTTTGTCGTTAGCGGAGGCAATGGGGCTTGAGATAAAATTTTTCAGCGTGGCGGAGTTGCAGAAGAAAATCGACGAGTACAAGCTTGAGGAATCAAAATTCGTCACGCGGTCGGTCGGCGTCGGCAATGTCTGTGAGGCGGCGGCACTTTGTTGCGTAGAGGGCGCACGCTTTGCCCTGCCGAAAACCGCGTTCAAGGGTGTAACGGTCGCTTTACTGTGGGAAAGGTGAAATTTTTAATTGACATGACGGCGGCGATTGTGTAAAATTTTCGACGTCGGGGCATAGCGCAGGCCGGTAGCGCACCTCGCTTGGGACGAGGGGGTCGCAGGTTCAAATCCTGTTGCTCCGACCAACAACGAATTCAATTTGACATTAACATAAATTTAAAAAGCCCCGACGCTTGTCGAGGCTGATTTTTTTTACGAGGCGGCGGCGAAGTCTTCGGCTATTCGTTCGAGATAATCGCGCCGCTTTAAAATTGCTAGCCACTCGGCAGGGATTGACTCCGCGCCATAAATAATTCCCGCAAGTCCTCCCGCGACCGCGCCGACAGTATCAGTGTCGCCGCCAAGATTGACCGCCTTAAGCGCGAGCGTCTTGTAATCGGCGGTGTTGAGCAAGCACCAAAGAGCCGCCTCCAACGTGTCGACAACGTAGCCCGTGCTCAAAATGTCGTCTTCGGGGAGCGCGACAAAGTTTTCGTCACAGAGCCGCGAGAAATTTTTAAACGTCGTGTCGTTACCGTAAAATTTTTCCGCGTCGCTCATGCCGAGCGCGACTGCCTCAGAAATATTTTTCCCGTTCAAAATCTGCGCGGCAATCAGCGAGTAAATCCCGCAAGCCATTTTGCTGATAGCGTGCCCGTGAGTGAGCGCGGAAAACTCGTGGATAACTTCCAACTCGTCGACGCCGATTTTCCCGCGCGTCCCGAAAAGATAAAGCGTCGCCGGCAAAATTCTCATGAGCGAGCCGTTGCCGTTGGAATTTTTTTCGGTCGCGCCGCACTTGGTCGCGGTCAACAACCTGCGCGAAAACCTCACGATAGCTCCGCGCGTCGTATTGCCAACGTCGAAACGATGACCCGTCGCGGTGAAGGTGTCGCGTTCGTACCACTTCAAAAAATTTTCCATGACGTCATTGTAGTCAATCTTCTTGAGCCGCGAAATACTTTCCATTGCCGCAATCGTCATGCTCGTATCGTCGGACCACGTGCCCGCAACTTGACCCCACGAACCGCCGCCGCGCATGTTTATAACCGGCTCGCTCTTCAAACTCCAACGTGATTCAAATTCGACGGGAACTCCCAGCGCGTCGCCGACCGCCAAGCCCAAAAGCATTCCCTTAACAATTTTCGCGTCCACTCAATCACGACCTTTCCTAAAAATTTTCTCGTCAAACAGAAAAGTTATCAGCGCGTAAAAAATTATGCCGCCGATTATCAGCAGGATAAAAACTGCGGCGGGCAACTCGGTCGCGGGCGTCCCGAAGATATGTTTCATTAAAATTCGGTCGCCGACTCTGTTCAAGAAGAAACCCGCAACTCCGACCGCCGATAAAATCCCCGCCGCAACTTTGAAAATTATCCCGAATCGTTTAAAAAATCTCTGCCAAAGTTCGCGCCAATGCAAGCCGATATGCACGCCGATTAAAATTAGCATGACGTAGGGCGCGGCGACGTGCAGTTGATTAATCGTCATGTTGCGGCGAAGTTCCCCGCTCACCGCGTCGACGAACAGATAATTCGACATGCATACGCCCGTTATCAGCGTCGCGCCCGCGCAGATTGTCAGCAAAAGATTTAGCGTCGTCGAGAAAAATTTTCGCGGCGTCATTTTTTTTATCAGCGAGACGAGGCGGCGGCGGTTAATCGCGACGTGGAAGATTATCAGCGCAAACATTGCCACGCCTAAAATCTCGTGCAAAATCTTTGGCAGAATTTGAAAGCTCAGCTCCGCCACGAACAGCGCGAATAAAATTGCGTCGAGCAAAAGATTTTTCATCAGTCCAGAATTTTGTCCAAGCCGATTGTCAAGCCGCGCAAGCTCCGAACTTTCTTGCAAGCCAGCACGACGCCCGGCATAAATGAATCTCTGCCCGTCGAGTCGTGGCGAATCGTCAGCGTTTGACCAAGCCCGCCGAAAATAACTTCTTGGTGAGCGACGTAGCCCGGCAGTCGTACGCTGTGAATTCTTATGCCGTCAACTTCCGCGCCGCGCACGTGTTCAAGACGCTCAACTTCGTCGGGGTGACCTTGCTTGTGCGAAGGACGAACTTCCGCAATCATTTTGGCAGTAAGCTCGGCGGTTCCCGAAGGCGCGTCAAGTTTCTTGTCGTGGTGAAGTTCGATTATCTCGACGTCGGGCATGTACCTTGCAATTTTCTGCGCGGTCAACATCATCAACACTGCCCCCAACGCGAAGTTCGGCGCGATAAATGCGGGCGTGTTATTCTTCTCGGCAAGCTCGCGGATTTTTTCCTTAGCCTCGTCGCTTAAACCAGTCGTGCCCACGACCGGCGAAACTTTGTTCTCAAGCGCGGTCATCACGTTATCGAAGACAACAGCGGGGCGCGTGAAGTCAACCATCACATCGGGCGCGAATTTTTTCAAGGCGGCGTCAAGATTCGTCTCGACCTTCAAGCCCTCGACTTCGCCCGCGATAACGTCTACCGCGCCGACAAGTTCAAGCTCCGAATCGGCTTTGACCGCGCCGCAAACCGTCTTGCCCATGCGCCCCAACGCGCCGTTCACCAAAACTTTTATCATCTTAAAACCTCCATTAAATTTTATCGTATGCCATGCGTAAAAGGTCTTCGGGTATGCGCGGATAAATTTTCTTCAGCTCCGCCTTGCTTATCAGCCGAAAACCTTTGTAATCGAAACGCGGCGTCGTAACGCAAGAAATAAACGTGTAGCTGTCCTTGTCAAGATTCTCAGCGGCAAAAATCGCGCCCGCAGGTATGACGACCATCGGTTGAGAATTTTCCTCCGCGCCGCTACTCAGCAGGTACTCCTTAACTTGCCCGTCCTGCAACACAAAAATTTTCATGCCGCCGCCCGCATGGTAATACCAAATCTCGTCGCAGTCGAGCCGGTGAAAATGCGAAATGTCCTCCCGCTCCAACAGAAAATAAATACTGCCCGCCGTCGCCCGATGCTTTTTTTGTTTGAAAGGCGCGGTGTAAATTTCGGCGAACCAGCCGCCCTCCGAGTGTTGTTGCAAGTTGTACTTGTCCTTAAAAATTTGCGCGTCAACGTTTTCCGCCGCCGCGTTCGGCAAGAAGGTCAAGCAAATTATCAGCGACAGAATTATCATCGCATTGCGTTTAAAGTTCATGACTCACATCCTAACCACTCGCCCGCCGTTGAGCAGGTAAAGATATTTTTCCGCGACGTTAATTTTCAACAATGCCTCAACCGCCGCCGCGTACAGCTCAATCTGAATTCGATAACGCTCGCCGATATTCTCCGCGTCGCGGTCAGTCTTGTAGTCAAGCAAAACCCACTTGCCCGCCGCGTCTTTGAACAGCAAATCGATTATCCCTTGTATGAAAATTTTCTCGTCGACGTGGAAAAACCGTTGCGCGTCAATCAGCCGACTGAACGGCAACTCGCGATAAAACTCCTGCGCCGTAACGAGCCGCCGACCAATTTCGCTGTTGAAAAATTTTGCGAGTCGCTCCGTTTTGATTAGCTTGACGTGTTCTTTTGAAATGATTTCGCGCCGCGCAAGCTCCTCAATCTGCGCGGCTATTCCGTTTGCCGACAAGTCGCCGCTCAGGTTCAAACTCTGCATGATTTTATGCATGAGCGAGCCGAACTCCGCGCCCGAAATTTCTTTCTTCTGCATGAAGTCAGGGCGTCGATAGATAAATTTCTTCTGAGTGAAAGTTTCCAGTTGCGGCAAGTCCTCTTCCTCCGCGCGGCGTTTTAGTTCGGTGACGGAAAGTTTCGCGGGGATTTGGGCGAGCGGCGTCGGCGAAAGTTTTTCGGGAGCTTGGAAAGTTTTTTGTGCGACTTCGACGAGTGACCGCTCCTTGACTTCCGCAACTTCTTCAACCGTCACGAGGCGCGAGTCAATGACCGGCGCGAGTGCGTCTTTTATCGGCAACAGCCAATCCATGAACTTGCTCGCCGCTAAAATGTCGTAGTCGCTCGGCGTGTCGACCTGCCGCAACTTTTCGAGTGCCGACTTGGAAGTTACGCCCGTCAAAAATAATTTTTCCTCCGCCCGCGTCAATGCCACGTACAAAATCCGCAACTCTTCCGCGAGCGACTCTTCCCGAATTTTCCGCGATACGGCTTGCGTCGCCAGCGTCTTGACTTTCAGCAGGGAATTTTCGGGCGTCCTGTGCGCTCCAATGCCAAACTCCTTGTGCATGAAAAGCCGGTTCTTGGTGTAATCGTCGGTGTTGAACGGCTTGCCGATGCCCGCCACGAACACAACGGGATATTCAAGCCCCTTGCTCTTATGAATCGTCACGACGCGCACGACGTTTTCATTCTCGCCCAAAACCGTCGCCGTCGGCAAATCCTTCGACAGGTCGCGAATCTTTTTAATGAACTCAATAAATCTCGACAAGCCGCGAGCGTCAGTTGACTCAAAAATTGCGGCGCGGTCAATCAGAATTCGCAAGTTCGCCTGCCGCGCATCGCCGCGAGTTTCCTTGCCGATAAAATCGTAGTAGCCCGTCTCGCGATAGAGCGTGCTCAAAAGTTCGGGGACGCCGAGCTGACGAGCCATACCGCGCCAAAGATTTATCTTAGACAAAAAATCTTTGCACTTGTCCGAGCCGAGACTGACCGCCGTATAAAAGTCCGCGTCGGGGTTCGCGATTTTAATCTCGGCAAGCTCCTCCGCCGTGAAATTGCCAATCGGACTGAGCATGACGGCGGCAAGCGGAATGTCCTGCCGCGCGTTGTCAAGCACTTGCAACAGGCTCATGACGACTTGAATTTCCGTCGCGCGAAAATAATTTTCCTCGTCGGGAACGTAAGCGGGCACGCCGTACTTTTTGAGCGTGTCGAGAATTTCAAAGGCGGTCGTCTTCGGTGAGCGGTGCAAAATTACAATGTCCCTGAATTCAACGGGGCGATATTTGTCGCCGTCGCGCACAAGCTTTTTCGACGCAATCAGCGCATGAATTTTCCCCGCGATAAAGCGCATTTCAAGCTTAATGTCTTTGCCGTCGTCGTCCGAGCCACTTTCCTTTTTTATGTAGAAAAATTCGGGGCGTTCATCGAAATAATTCTTGCCCGTCTCGTAGCTCGCGCCGAATTGCAGTTGCGCCGCCTCGTTGTAATCAATCTCGGTCGCGCGACGATTCATGAGCCTCTTGAAAATCTCGTTGACCGCGCAGATAATTTTCTCGCGACTGCGAAAGTTTTTCGAGAGATTTATACAGCGATAGGAATTCATCTTGTCCTTGAAGTTCTCGGCGTCGACGAGGCGGAAACGATAAATCGACTGCTTGACGTCACCGACGAAAAACAGATTGTCGCCGCGCGAAATTTTCTTGACAATCGCCTCCTGCACACCGTTTGTATCTTGATACTCGTCAACCATGATGAACTTGAACTTGTCGCGGTAGGCGGCGGCGACTTCGGGCGCGGCGTCGAAGATATTTAGCGCGAAGTGCTCCATGTCGTTGAAGTCGATAATGCCGCGCTCGCGCTTGGCGGCGGCGAACTTTTTTGCAAAAGCCTTCGTGACGCGAATCAACTCTTTAACCGGCGCAAAAAGCCCGCGAACGTCGGAGATCATTTTGTCTTCGTGCGCAAGAAAATATTTCTCGCGGAGGTTTTCGACTTTCTTCTTGTAATCATCGCGCAGAGTTTGAATTTTATCCTTGATGATTTTTTTATCGCCGACAAACTTTCCGCCGCCGAAGTTCCCGAACTTAACCGCCAAAATTTTGTCGTGAGTCTTATCCCAGTCGTCGCGCGTGCTTTTCAAGTCGTTGAGCTGATTAAAGTCGTCGGCAATAATTTTAACCTTGATGTTATTCGTTTCGGCGAGTGCGTTGGCTTCGTCGCACTCGGCAAAAATTTTATCGAACGTCGCAGAAATGTAGGGCTTGAGAAATTTAAACCAAGTAGTATCTTCGAGCCGCGCAGATTCGGGCAAGTCATAGGGCGCGGCGAGCGAATCAAACCAAGCGTCGGGGTAGGGCAAACTCAGCGAAAATGCGTGCAAGTCAAGAATCATCTCGTGAAGATTGTCGTCGCCGTGAACGTTGCCGCCGAAAGCGTCCGTGAAGTTTTTAAAAGTCTCGTCGCCGCGCGTGTAATTCTCCTCGAAAAGCTCCTCAATGACTTCCTTTTTTAAAAGGTCAAGCTCGTTGGTATCCGCCGCGCGAAATTTCGGGTCGAGGTCGATACGCGAAAAATTTCTGCGCAAGACCGACTGGCAAAAAGAATGCATGGTCGTTATCTGCGCACCGCTCAAAAGAATTATCTGCCGTTCGAGCCGCGCTTGATTGGCGGCGTCGAGTTCGGTTTCAAGACGTTTTGTGAGTGCAATTTGAATTCGCGAGCGCATTTCCTGCGCGGCGGCGTTTGTGAAAGTCATGATTAGCATTTCGTCGACTTGGCAGGAATTTTCTTCAATCAAACTTATAACGCGCTCGGTGAGTGTACGAGTTTTGCCTGCGCCTGCCGCCGCCGCAATCAGCAAATTTTCGCCGCGAGCCTCAACTGCCTCTCGCTGTTCCTTTGTAAGCTCCATAACCAAAAACCTCATTAAAAAACAAAAGTTGCGGGTAGTAGAGTAGTAGAGGGGGCGTCATGGATGACGCCCCACGCGCCGCGTTTCAACAGGATGTTGAAGCGGCGACGCCCCTGCGAGGGGTCTTTTTCTTTGCTACTTTCTTTTGGACAAGCAAAAGAAAGTAGATCCTAAACTCAAAAATTAATTTTAAAGTCGAATCAACGAGACAGTCGGTTCCGCGTGCCCACGCTTTGACAAAGGGGGGACAATCAAAACTTTAGCTCGCCGCGCTCCAGACGTTCACGAAGAGTAGGAGCCTTAGCATCCTTATCAGCAAGAATCGTCGGCGCAAAGGGCCACTCAATCTTAATCTCGGCGTCGTCCCAACGAATATTCCCGTCACAAGTCGGCGCGTAGAAATTATCCGCCTTGTACTGAATCTCCACGTCGTCAGTGAGCGTCAAGAAACCATGAGCAAAGCCGCGCGGAATCAGCAACTGCTTTTTATTCTCCGCCGTCAACTCGACCGCAACCCACTTGGCAAAAGTCTCCGAGCCTTCGCGAATATCAACTGCCACATCCAAAAGTTTTCCGCGCGTGCAACGTACAAGCTTTGTCTGCGCAAAAGGAGCCGTCTGATAGTGCAAGCCGCGCAATGTTCCCTTCTGCGCGGAGTAAGATTGATTGTCCTGTACGAACTCGAAAGTCAATCCCGCCGCTTGGAACTTACGAGCCGACCACGTCTCCATGAACCAACCGCGTGCGTCGCCAAAAACTTTCGGCTCCAAAATCAAGACGCCCTCCAAATCCGTCTTAGCCACCTGCATAAAAAATCCCTCCAAAAAGTTTAATCGCGGGCAGTTTATCTGTTTTGCTGTTGACCGTCAAGCGCAAATAACGTATTCTATTACAAACGATTTTGGAGGCGATTGCGTGAATTTTTTTATAACAGGCAACAGCGCGGTTAGCGGCGGGATTGATTTGAATTTACTTAACAGCTACATAAAATAATGGCGATTAATTGTTCGCGGGCGACGTGATGAAAAAATTTGTCTTCGATTTGGACGGTACGATAACAAAGGCCGAGACGCTCCCCTTGCTCGCTAAAGAACTCGACCTCGCGGAAGAAATGCAACTGCTGACGGATTTGACGCTCGGCGGAAAAATTCCCTTTGAAAAATCTTTCAAGCTCCGCTATCTCGTCCTGCGCAACATTCCGCTCAAAACGATTCAAGAAATTATGGCGAAGGTGGAGCTTGACGCGGACATTGCCGACTTCATAAGGGCGAACAAAAAAAACTGCGCTGTCGTCACAGGCAACTTGGATTGTTGGGTTGAACCGATTGTCGCGAAACTCGGTTGCGAAATTTTTTCTTCGACGAGTCGGCTTGAGGGAAATCTTCCCGTCCTTGAAAAAATTTTGGACAAGGGCGCGGTGATTCGCGAGTTGAAAAAGACTTGCGGCAAGGTTATCGCGGTCGGCGAGAGTTTTAACGATGTGCCGATGTTTGAAGAGGCGGACGTCGCGATAGCTTATGGCGGCGTTCATAAGCCCGTGAGCACGGCAATTTCAAACTCAAATTACGTCGTCTCCAACGCCGGCGCATTATGTCGGCTGTTAAAAATATTGTAATTTATCGCAGGAGGAATTTTTATGGAAAAAACACTGGTGCTCGCGGTCGAAGAAAGTTTTAACGATGTGCCAATGTTTGAAGAGGCGGACGTCGCCATAGCTTACGGCGGCGTTCATAAGCCCGTGAGCACGGCAATTTCAAACTCAAATTACGTCGTCT
>CAMYWI010000019.1 GCA_947302675.1 uncultured Selenomonadales bacterium
GAACTTTCCGCCAAAATTTCTGAACATGGAGTTTAAAAATTTCTGCGCGGCGGCGGAAGGCGAACTCGACTGTTGACCTTGCGACTCCTGTTGTAGCGATTTACTTTCCTGCTCCAACGCCGCCTTGTCGACTTCGGGGCGCGGTATGAAATATCTGACCAGTTGCTTTAAGAATTGCATTGACTCCGACGGCGGCTGTTGTTGCTGATTGGCGGTCGGCGTGTTCGATAGCTGTGCTAAAATTTCGTAGAGGGATTGCGGCAGTTGCTCGGCGACTTTGGCATCGACGAGTTCAAACGCCGATTTTGTCATGAGTACTGGCTCCAATTCCTCGCCGCCCTCCTGCGCCACGACCAATTCTTTTAAATTCGTCAGCAAAAGTTTGGTATCGTCGCTCAGGCGCATTGAATATCTTCTTTCGGCGAGCGTCCCCATTTGCGCTATCATGCGCGAAAAAACCATGAGCTGATCCATTGCGAAACGCTGGCTCTCGATTGTACTGCCAATTCCTTTATGGAGCGTTGCATCCATTGAGAACGACTGCTTTAAAATATTTTTGACGATTTGGCTGATTTCGTCCGGCATTTTCTGCGTTCCAGATTTTTCTTCCGTGCTGATTTTGGAAAGTGTCGCCGCCAAATCTTGAATAGCCGTTTTCAGCGCGACATTAGTTTGTGGTCGAAACGCGCTACTTGTGCCCTCGTCCCGTCGTCGTACTCTGCCTACGTCTTCGGTCGGTTGCCTTCGGTCTATCGGTCGAATGCCTGTCGTATCTATTAATGGCATTGCGCTTTTCAGCTCCTTGCTTGAAAATTTTTGTGCTGATAGAATTTTATTTCATAATCTGTCGACATTCAAGGATTGTCAAACTTTTTTTGCGGCGACTTTAAATTTTATGGTTGACGAAAGTGCGGCTTTGACGTTAAAATCAATTAATTAAACGAAACGGCGTGGTTATTATGGATGATATTCTTCTCAGAAACTATCAAGAAAAATTTGTCGAAAACGTCCGCAAGGAATTCGCCAACAATCAAAAAAGTGTTGTTGGTGTGGCTCCGTGCGGCGCGGGCAAAACCATTATCGCGGGTTGGATGATTCGTGAGGCTACTCAGCGCGGCAAGCGTTCAATTTTTTTCGTTCATCGCCACGAGCTTATTAAGCAGACTTCAGAAACTTTTGAGCGTCTTGGAATTGAGCACGGAATTATTTCTGCGGGCGTGCCGGAGCAACTCGACTTGCCTGTTCAAATTGCTGGCGTTCAAACTCTCGCGCGACGACTGAAAAAAGTCCCTGCGCCAGATTTTCTTATCTGCGACGAATGCCATCACATCTTGGCGAACACCTACAAAAAAATTCTCAAAGCCTACCCCGACGCTTACTTGCTCGGCGTCACGGCGACCCCGCAGCGCATGGGCGGCATTACTCTCCGCGACGTCTTTACTTCAATGGTTCTCGGTCCCAGCGTCGACGAACTTATCAAGCTCGGCAACCTCACCGATTTTAATTACTTCGCCGCCGGTGACAAAATCGACCTTAAAAATGTCAAGGTCAAGTTCGGCGAATATGTCAACGACGAACTCGCTAAGGTTATGGAGGACACGCGCATTATCGGCAGTATCGTCAACAACTACAAAAATCTCGCCAAAGATAAGTCCGCCATTTGCTATTGCGTTAACGTTCGCCACTCGAAGAAGGTCACTAAATCTTTTCTTGAGGCGGGGATTAAAGCGGCGCACGTCGACAGCGAAACGCCTAAGGCTGAACGCGAATTGCTCGTTGAAAGTTTTCGTCAAGGCAAGATTAAAGTCCTGTGCAATGCCGAATTGTTCTCGGAAGGCTTTGACGTGCCGCGTTGCCAAGCTGTTATCCTCGCGCGTCCAACTAAGTCCTTGACTCTTTTTATCCAACAAGCTCTGCGCCCGTTGCGCCCCGACCCCGACGACCCGAACAAGGTCGCGATTATTATTGACCATGTTCAAAATTACAAGCGTCACGGCTTGCCAAATCGCGTTCATGATTGGTCGCTCAATCCCAACAAGCCTAAAGGTAATTTTCCCGCGCCCGAAAAGGAATGTCCCGAATGCGGGCTGGTCGTTCCTTTTGCTACGCAAGTTTGTCCAGAGTGTGGCTACGAATTTGTCACGGAGGAGGACAAGGAGGCGCGGCTCATTGAGCACACGGGCATTGTCTTTCAAATTCAAAAGAAAATCGAGACGCCCGCCAAGAAGCCCAATATCATTCACGCGCCAAGAACGCCCGAAGATTTTATGGCGATTGCCAAAGCTAAGGATTATAAGGTCGGCTGGGTTGCTTTTAAATCGCTGGAGCTTGCGAAGTCCTATGAAGATTGCGTTCACATTGCCGAAGTGTGCGGCTACAAAAAAGGTTGGGCGTGGCATCAATGGGAAGATCTCAAGAGAAAATTTCCGTCGCTGAAAGATCCTCCGCGCTATAAATTTCGGCAACTGTAAATTTTTAAGGAGGAAAAAGTTTTGAGTAGCAAGGAAATTTCTGTTATCGGGGTCGGCGTGATAGATTTCTTGGTTGGGGCGGTCGACGAGAAACTTTTTAAGCTTGACGGTCAAGACGTTGACTACATGAAAAATTCTTTTGGCGGCGACGCGCTCAACGAGGCGATTGCGCTTGCGCGGCTCGGTAAAAATGTTCATTGGATTAGCAAGGTCGGCGACGACGACGCGGGGCGCAGAATTTTAAATTACGCGGCGGCAAATGGCGTGGACACTTCGGGCGTAAAAGTTGAGACGGGCTTGGAAACGGCGGTCACTGTCGTTTTGGTTGACAAGAAGGGCGAGCGACGTTTCCTCACGAACCCGCGCAGTAGTTTGAGAAAGTTGGCGTTGGAGGATATTCTTCCGCACGTCGACAACATGGCGCAGATTGTCAGTTTCGCGAGCATGTTTATATCGACGCTGTTAGACGCGCCGGCAATGGAGAAACTTTTTCGCCGAATCAAGGCGAGCGGGCGGACGTTGGCAGTCGATATGAAGTGCTCCAAGAACGGCGAGACTTTAAAAGATTTGGCGGGCGTGTTGTCGAGCGTGGATTATTTTTTCCCGAACGAGTTTGAACTTGCAACGTTGACGGGCGAGGCTGATGTTCAAAAAAATATTGCGGCGTTGCTTAAGAGCGGCTTGAAGTGTGCGGTTGTCAAGCGCGGCGGCGACGGTTGCATTATCGCCACGAAGTCCGCGCAAATTAAAATCCCCGCGTATCGCGTCGAAAAGGTTATCGACACGACGGGCGCGGGCGATTGTTTTGCGGCGGGCTTTTTATGGGCGTTGTCGGAAGGTTGGGAGCTTGAGGCTTGCGGACGATTTGCTAGCGCGGTCGCGAGCTGTTCGGTTGAAGAAGTTGGAGCCGTTGCGGGCGTCACTTCGTTAGATAAAGTCATGAGCCGCTATAATTCCTGATTAGAATGGAGGCGGACCGCCCATGCGACGATTGCCGCTTTGATTGGAAGAAGTTTTCGCGGTAGCCTCGTAGGTCGTGGAAACGTCGTCGCCAGGATTCAAATCGCCGCCCGTGACTTCGACTAAATCTTCGCCGTAAAGCCCGACCGTGATATAAACTTTCTCGGCAACGTCCTTGCCCTGCGCGTCCTTAACAATTCTCTCGACGTAGGAGCCTTGCGCGTCAGTCTTGAGCGCGGCAATCGGCACGCACAGCGCGTCGCGAACTTGACCGACGATAATATCAAGCCGCGCAGTCATGGCGGGGAGCAAAAGATTTTCGTCGTCGGGCGCGAGGAACGTCACGTAGTAATAAATGACGGCGTTGCTGGAGCTTGAACTCGAAGTCGTGGAGCTGTTGGTGTCCCACGAGTTGGCGGTGTCGGTCTGCGAAATCTTTGTGACTTCCGCGTCGAAAGTTTTATCGGGGTAGGCGTCGACCGTGAAAGTCGCGCGTTCGCCGACCGTCACGCTACCAATGTCGGTCTCGTCGACTTTAGCCTTAACGAGTTTCTCGCTCAAGTCAGCAATGCGCATGATGACCGTTGGATTGGTCGAACCTTGCACAGCCATTGTGCCGGGCGTCTTCGGCTCGCCGACAACAACGCCGTCCATTGGCGCGGTGATGACTGTTTGATTAACGTCGTCTTCGGCAAGCTCCACCTCCGACTTTGCGCGGTCGTATTGGTATTGCGCGTCTTGAAGTTCTTCGAGAGACTTCGCGCCGATATTGTAAAGCCGCTCGGTGCGCTCCAACTTTTGGCGGGCATTGGTTAGCGTAAAGTTGGCTTGGTCGAGTTTCGCCTCATAATCCTTGCCGTCGAGAATCGCCACAACTTGCCCCGCCGTCACGTGATCATTTTCCTCAACCAGAATTTCTTTGATACGCGCGGTGACCTTGCCGCTGACTTCGACGCTATCGCGCGGCTGAACCGTGCCCGTCGCCGAGACCGTCTTTGTCAAATCCATGCGAATAACTTTGGTCGTCTCGTAAGTCTTGACGGCGGCAGTCTCAATCGTCTCGTTGTAAAAGTAGTAGCCCGTCGCCGCGCCGACAATCAAGACGACGGCGATTAAAATTTTCCACTTCATATTTTAACTCCTAATGCTTTAAGCGTGTCGCCGACGGCGTGCGCGAGGTCAAAGCTGTATCGCGCCACGTCGTATCGCGCACTGACATTATTTTTTTTTGCAGTTGAAAGGGCAACTTCGGCGTCGAGAATGTCAAGCAGAATGCCTTCGCCAGCGTTGTAGCGTTCGGTTGCAATGTAACGTTCCTCCTCCGCAAGCTCAACGGCTTTTTGCGTCGTCGTCAAGCGCAAGCGTGCTATTCTCAAGTTCTTGTGCGCCGTCACGACGGATTCTTGAACGCTGTCCAAATCGGCATCCATTGCAAGCTTAAGCCGCTCGACTTCAACTTTAGCCGCCTCGACTTCTGCGCGAGTGACGCCGCTGTCGAAAATATTCCACGACGCGGAAATTCCTGCCGACGCATCGGGTGTAATGTGCCAGCGGTCGGACGCCGCGTTTAAATCCGTGCCGACGTTGGCATTGACGCTCGGCAACCAACCAGACTTCGCGCTCGTGACGTTAAGCTCGCCCTGCTCAATTTTCAAAGCGTCCGCCATTAAGTCGCTACGACTTCTCATTGCCTCCGCCAAATATTTTTCAACGTCGCCAAGCTCAAGTTGCGTGTCGAAATCCTCAACCGTCAAGTTCACGATTGAATCATTTGACATGAGCGCGGCGAGATTTGTCAGCGCGACTTCGTAGGCGGCTTGAGAGCGGGCGGCGTCTTGCAGGGCGTTGCTCGTTTCGACCTGCGCACGGAGCAAATCGATTTTGGCTTTGGCTCCCGCGTTGAACTGCGCGTCAATCATTTTCTCGTGCTCCGCCAAATTTTTTTCCGTCTCCAAGTCGACCTGCGACGTTGCCAAATTTTCCAGCGCGTTGACGTAAGCCGTCGCCACTTGGTAAATCAAATCGTCCTGCGCTTGAATGAAATCGAACTTTGAAACTTCAATTCCCAACTCCGCGTACTTTATCGCCGTCTCAAGTCGCTTGCCCGAATACAGAGGCAATGACGCGGTTAAACCCGTCGAGGCGTGCTCGGAAGGGTCAATGCCTTCAGTCTTGCTCGCGTTGACGGAACCCGACGCGCTTACTGAGACGCCTTTTTTCCCCCGCGCAGATTTTAAAGATTCTTCGGCGGCGAGGATTGACTGTGCACTTCGTCGCAGGTTAGGATTGTTTATCAACGCCGTTTGAACTGCTTCCTGCACCGGCAACGCTTGCGCGGGCGTCGCCAGCAGGAGCGTCAGTAGCAGTGCCGTCAGAAATTTTTTCATTATGATTCTCCTTGACGATTGGACTTTCTTTAGCAAGGTTTATAACATCGTCGGCGGTCACGGATTTTTTAACCTCCGCAGGTTTTTCGGCGGGCGGAGTTTTTTTCTCGTTAATGTCGACTTCGTTCAGCGTCTGCGAAAGTGCCGCCTGTGCTTTTCTGAATTCGCGCAGAGCCTTTCCCAAGCCGCGCCCGACTTCGGGGAGCTTGCCTGGTCCGAAGACTATCAGCCCGACGATTAATATTACTATAAATTCTCCCGCGCCTATTCCAAACATTTTTATCACTCCAAAATTTTTTCGCCGCCATTATATCACGCAACGTAGTTTCTTCAAACGTTTTTCATAAAAAAATCCCCCGCAATTTTGCAGGGGAAGAAATTTTTATGAGCCGATTATTTTTTACGGAAGACAGACGCGGGCTGACCGCACACGGGGCAAACTTCGGGCGGCTCGTCTCCAACATGCTCATAGCCGCAAATTGAACAGACGAAAGTTTTCTGCGCGGGCTTTTCCTTGAAGACAGACGACGGTTGACCACACACGGGACAAACTTCAGGCGGAGCGTCGCCGACATGTTCATAACCGCAAATCGAACAGACGAAAGTTTTCTGCGCGGTCGTGTTTAAAAGTTGAGGCGCGTACTTTTTCAACAGCTCGTCGATAACAACGCCGTGATGACCTTCCTGCTTGGCGAAGATTTCCATTTCGTCCGCCGCCTTGTCGAAACCTGCCGCGCGAACTTTATCAGCTAGTGCTTTGACGCTCGTTTCGCCCTTGTACTCGGCTTTGGCGACGCCCGCGACGAATGCCCAAAAATCTTTCGGGACTTTGCCGTTGAGCGTGGCATAAAAGCCCGCGTGAACCGCCTCTTGATTCGCCGACTCGATAAAAACTTTCGCCGCGTCGTCCAAACCCTGCTCGGCTGCCAGACGCGCCAGCGCGTAATACATCATAGTTCCGTTAGCCTCGCCCTGCGCCATTGCCGCCATAAGCGGTTCAAGCTCGGTGCCCTTCGTCAAGCCGTAAATGCTCTCCGTCATTTTCATCACTCCTAAAATATGATACGCTCAAAAAATAACATGCGCAGAGAAATTTTGCAACGAGCTGAAAAATTTAAGCCTCGATAAATTTTTTGTAGGTGTCGAGTGTGTTATCAGCCGCGACGGTCAAAAAGCCGGTGTCCGCGCCCACTGCAAGGAAACTCACGCCCAAATCGACAAAGCGTTTTGCCTGCGCGGTCGTCAAGGCAATTGTGCCGACGGGCTTACCGAGTGCGCGAATCCTTTTAATCATGTCGTCCATTGCCGCCTCAACTTCGGGGTGGAAAATGTCAATGCCGTGCCCCATGTCGACAGCTAAATCAATCGGTCCGAGAAAAATTCCGCCGACGCCGGGCGTCTTGGTTATGGCGTCGAGATTTTCCCAGCCGCGAACGCTCTCAATCTGCGGCAAGATACAAATTTCCTCGACGTTGCGGGCGAGATAATCAGGGTGGCGATTGAAACGCCCCGCGCGAACCGCCGACGCTCCAAAGCCGCGATTGCCGCGCGGAGGATAGCTCGCCCAATACATAATGCTTTCGGTCTCTTCGCCCGTCTCGACCTTCGGGATAATGATGTTTTGAATACCGCCGTCCAAAAGTTGCTTGATAATACCCGTGCCCGCCTGCGGAATTCTGACGACGGGCGTCATGTCGTAAGCCGCGATTGCTCTTGCAATGTCGAGAATCGTCGTGACGGTATGCCCGCCGTGTTCGCCGTCAACGAACAGCCAATCATAATTGCTCGTAGCGAGAATCTCCGCGACCTCCGCCGAAGTCGTCTCCTGCCCGACGCCGTATTGCAGTATCCCCGCCTCGATGCCGTGTTTGAATTTGTTGTGCAGATAATCCTTGACCATTGGCATAAAAAATCGCCTCCGAAAATTTTTAAAATGATTTTACAGAGTCGGCGGCTCCGATTCAATTTACAAAGCAACTATTTTGTAAAGCGTCTTTATAAAAATTCTGATTTATAAAAGTAGCGGCTTGAGCGGCGAGGGCATCCACTCGACCAAAAGTTTTGCCAAGACTTGCGGCGAATATTCGCACCGATTCAAAAACCAATCGTTTATCGTCTCCGAAATCGCCCGCATGTAAAACCGCAAGCAATTATTAACGTCGTCCGAAAGTTCATGACGCTCTTTAAGCCAAGCCCGCATTAAATTTATCGCGTGGTCATTCGTGGCGTAGCGGAAGGAATTTTGCCCGACCGCGTTTTTCAAAAGGTTGCGATAAAATTCCTCGTCGTCAAGCAAAATTTCTATCCAATGATAAACGACTTCTTCAAACGAAAAATTTTTGCCGAGTTGCGCAATCGTTTTCTCGACTTCCCGATTATAAATCCACGCCATAAGCTCATACTTGTCGCGGAAATTATTATAGAACGTCGGCGCAGTCAGCCCGCAATTTTGCGTCAGCTCTTTGATTGTGATCTTGTCCACCGATTTTATTTTACAAAACTCCTTGAGCGACGCCGCTAACAAATCTTTAGTCGTCCGTTTCTCAATCATCTTTTGAAAGCACCTCGCGATAAATTTTTTCGTCAAGCTCCTTGAAGACATTAAAGACGACTTCGAGTTCATGAGTCGTCAAAAATTTTTTTACGGTCGCGATAGCAATTTCGGCGGCGCGGCGATTCGGGAAGTGAAATTCGCCCGTCGATATGCAACAAAACGCGACGCTCCGCAAATTATTTTTGGCGGCAAGTTTCAAGCAGGAGTTGTAGCAGTTGGCAAGCAAATTTTCTTCGGCAAGGGTCGGCTCGCGTTCGGGCGGGATAATCGGTCCAACTGTGTGCAAGATAAATTTACTCGGCAGGTTGAAAGCGGGCGTAATCTTCGCGGAACCGGTCGGCTCGTCGTGCCCTTGCGCCGCCATAATTTTTTGGCAAGTGTCGCGCAGTTGAAGACCCGCCGCCGAGTGAATCGCATTGTCAATGCAACCGTGCAAAGGTATGAAACAACCCAAAAGTTTTTCGTTGGCGGCGTTGACAATCGCGTCGACCGCAAGGCGCGTGATATCTCCGCGCCAAATTTTTATGTGCGGCGCGACGTCGGGTATGTCGGAAATTTTCACAATGCCGCGCTCCAAAACTTCCGCCGCTAGCAACTCGTCCTGCAAGTGCAAAAAATTTTTATCAAGCGGCATGGGCGGGCGAACGTTCATCAATGCTCGCAAAAGTTTTCGTTGCGAAGTCAAATCGTCGGGGAGTTGCTCGACTTCAAGTTGCGGCATTTCTTTAAGCAATCGCGCGTTCAAATATTTTATCAGTGTCAATCGGTTCATAATGAATTCTCCTTAGTGAGTTAAGTGATAAAAAATTTCGTGGCGGCAGGAATTTTTTTTTCGGCATTGAACAAATTCTTAACGATTCGGCACGACCGAAAATTTTTAGTATGTAAGTTTTCAGCTCGAAGAGGAGGCTGCTTATTTTGGAAAAATCTACGGTAATAGGGCTGGTGGGCGGAATTATCTCCGTCTTCGTCGGCATGATTCTCAAGGGCGCGCCGCTGAGTGCATTGAACAACCCCGCCGCGTTCCTGATAATCATCGGCGGCACCGTCGCCTGTTTGTTCAACGCTTTTACAATGGAGCAGATGTCGAAAGTCCCGACGCTCTTCAAACTTTTACTGCGCGGCAACGAGGAGCAAAGTAAAGGCGAGTTGGTTAAAAATTTCGTCGAACTGTCGCAGTTGGCGCGGCGCGAAGGTATTCTGGCTTTGGAAAGTCGCGTCGAGAGCATAGACGACCCCTTCTTTAAAAACGGCTTGAGCATGGTCATTGACGGCATGGATCCCGAATTTGTCGAATCAGTTTTGGACGCCGAACTTGCAATCATGGAACAGCGTCATGCGGAAATGCGCTCGATATTCACGCAGGCGGGCACTTACGCGCCGACGCTGGGCGTTCTGGGCGCGGTCGTCGGACTTATCGCGGCACTCGGCAACCTCAACGATATTGATAAGCTCGGTCACTCAATCGCGGCGGCGTTTGTCGCAACGATTCTGGGTATCTTCACCGGCTACGTGCTGTGGCTCCCCTTCGCCAACAAACTCAAAATCAAATCGGAAGGCGAAGTCAGCCACAAGCGCATGATTATGGAAGGAATTCTCTCACTGCAAGCGGGCGACTCCCCCACGCAGATTGAATCTAAATTGATGATTTACATTCCGCAGAGCGAACGCGAGGTAATCAAGGAGTGATAAATTTTGGCAAAAAAGAAACGCGGTAAGAAACACGAAGAAGAAGCCAGCGAGGCTTGGCTCCTGCCATATTCCGACTTGATGACGCTTTTGTTGGCGTTGTTTATCTGCCTGTTCGCGATTTCGCAGACTGACCAGACAAAACTTCAGCAAATGGCGCAAGCATTCACGGCGGCTTTCAACATAGGCGGTCCTTCGTTCTTCGACAAGGCGGGACCTTCCAACTCAATGCAGCGCGAAATTGTTACGTCGGAGGATCAAGGCAACGCGGCTTATCTGCAAGAGAATCAGCAACTGCAGGATTTACAACAGCGGCTTGAAGAGTATATCAAGGAAAACAATTTGCAGGACGAACTGTCGACCGAGTTGCAGGAAGAAGGCTTGATGATTCGGATTAAGGAGCGGGCGTTGTTCCCTTCCGGTTCAGCGGATTTAGTTCCCGAATCACAGCGAATTGGACCGATTGTCGCGGGACTGTTGGCGGAAGTTCCAGAGCGCGTCTTAATCAGCGGGCACACCGACACCGACCCAATTAACACGGCGCAATTTCCGTCGAACTGGGAGCTTAGCTCCACACGCGCTTTG
>CAMYWI010000020.1 GCA_947302675.1 uncultured Selenomonadales bacterium
AACGAGAGAATATTGAAATTAGAGTCGATGACATTCCAGAGATTTTGCAACTCATTAAGAATCTTCAGCAAGGGGCAAAAATTGAAATTGAAGAAACGACCGATTTCGCCCCCATACTCGATGATTCATCTCTTGAGCCGTCTCGTACAGATGATGTTGACGAAAATAAAATCATTCAGCGTAATGGTCTGCGCACTTTAGAGTCCCTTGAATCAGTAGCGTCCATTACGATGAAAAAATTTTAGTGAATATTTGTAAGGAGAGTTTTTTAATTGTATGAAATATTTTTATCGTCGTGGGGCATGGGTTCGATTATTGTTGCCACGATTTTATTTGTTGTTTGGTATGTTTTCTGCGCAAGAGAAATTTTAACGCTCAGTAGCGAGATAAAGAAGTTTCTTGCATGGTTGAATACGGAGATAGAGTTTCAAGACATTGACGCAGAATTTAAGAACTACAATCGACTTTTGCCTGTGTGGAAAATGTTTGAGAAGTCTCTGACGAAAACGAGTAGTACCGCTTATTCGACGACCGATTCAGCAGATTTTTTTTCGCCGCAAAATTTAACTCATGGAATGAATATGACATTCTGGCAAGCATACGGCGGAATATTTACGGGCTTGGGGATTTTAGGAACCTTTGCGGGCTTGACTTACGGACTTAGCGGCGTTGATATGACCAGTGGCGACATCGAGACCTTAAAAAACGGTATCGCGAAACTTTTATCGGGCGTTGAAAGCGCATTTGTTACTTCGCTCGTTGGAATTTTCTGCGCAATAGTTTACAGTGTTGCTCATCATCAGCTTTTGAAAAATTTTCAAGGAAATGTCAAATCGTTGGCTGAAAAACTCGATGAAGTGTTTCCGCGTCGTTCTGCAGAAGATTGGCTTGCTGACAGTTGCAGAATCACAGGCGACCAAACAAATTCGATTAAAGAAATTGGCGAGGCTGTGACGCAAGCAATTTATGAAGGGCTCGACGAAAAACTCGGTGAAGCTGTCGAAAAACTTGACCCGCTTGTAGAAAAAATTTGCGAGGCGATTGAAAATTTGGGAGCCAGTGGAACGGATACTGTCGGCGAAATTTTTTCTGATAGAGTTGGGGCGCAGATGGATAGATTTTCTGTTGCACTCGACAAATTTACGAACAGCATAGACGAGAAATTGAAAAATGCCAATGAAATTTCCAGAATCATGAGTGAGCAACTCTTAAACACCTTGAATGAGCTTAACGATAGTTTGACTCAACAAGCAAAAACTTCTGCCGAAGAACGCAACGCCGATTACAAGATATTTTCTGACACTATGGAAAACTTGATTAGCAATTTAACAGATGTCGCCGAAAAAATCAAAACTCAGCAGGAAAATACTGCCAATGATTTTGAAAAACTCGTAAAGAATCTACTTGATAATTTTAATGCGGTCATGAATCAAACGACGACAAATATTCAAAGCGAAGTTGAAGAAACAAATAGGAAAAATCACGAGACATCAGAAAAATTTTTGTCCACCCTTAGCGGACTAACTAACACTTTGCAAGAAGTAGCGGAAAACTCTAAGCAACAACAAAAGACTGCCGCAGATAATTTTGAGTCCACAGTAAATTCCTTGCTTGAGAATTTGAAAAATTTTGCTCAACAGCAAAAAGAGTATTTAGGCAGAATAGCAGACTCAAATGCTACGCAAATCTCTGAGGCGGTCAAAGCCTTCCGCGAAATCGTCGACAATCACAACGAAACGACTCAAAGAAGTTTTGTGCAAATTCAAAAGCTCCTGAGTAGACTGGAAGATTTGTTGCAGAATATGGACGACGCAAGCACTTCACTTAATCAAGCCGCCGAGCCTGTGCGTCAAAGTACTTTACAACTCACGAGAAATTTGGAAGAGACTTCTGCGCAGATGAAAAATCTTTCCACTGTTAATCAAACTACGCGGCAAAATCTTTTTGACTTGACAGCGCGGCTATCCGACTTCGTTAAAAATTTCGGTGGCATTGCTGATGAACTCGAACGTTCTACAAAAATTATCCATGACAGCTTGGACAATTACAACGTCAAAACGAATGCGGGCTTAAAGGAGAAACTTGAGGTCTTTGATAAATCTATGGCGGAATCAGTCGGTTATCTTAAAAATCTCATGGAAGATTTAACAGACCTTCTCGAAGATTCAAGACAATCTCGTAGGCGGTGATTAAATGCGAAGACGAACACCGCGCATTAAAGACGAGACCGCGCAAGATTCATTCACAATCAGCATTAGCGATTTGATGTCCGGCTTACTTGCAATTTTTATCTTAGTGTTGTCGTATTTCATTTTGAATTTCAGTCAAGCAACTGCGCAACTCACTCAAAATGACGTAACTCGTGCCGAGCTTCTGCGTTTCATGCAGAAGGAACTTGAGCGCGAAGGAATAAAAGTCACAGTCGACGAACAACACGGCATATTGAGAATATCAGAGGGCGTCCTATTCGATGTCGGAGCTGCTGATGTGAAACCGCAAGGGCAAATTGTGATAAGAAAGTTGAGTAGCGTACTCGAAACCGCGCTTGAATCAGAACAATTTCAAGGGCGCGTTGAAACGATATTTATAGAGGGGCATACCGACAACGTGCCGATAGTTACTGAAACTTTTCCGTCGATTGGGAACTGTCAACGAAACGAGCGATAAATACTTGGCTAACGATGAGTAGCGCGAATCCCAAATTGACGACGATACTCAACGATAAACAAGAAATAATTTTCTCGGTGAGCGGTTACGCTGATACACGACCGATTGCGGAAAATTCTACGGAGGAAGGTCGTCGCGACAATCGGCGAATCGATATAAGATTTTCAATGACACCCCCGACGGAAGAAGATATGAGTATCGTTAAATTCGTGCGGAAGGAGTTGTCCGGATGAGTTTGCGGGATTCGATAAAGGATTTGCGTAATGCCGCGAGGCGTTTGGATATCGCAGAATTTAACCCTTCAATGAATGCATTGGAAAAATTTTTGAGCGGAATCAAAGTCGATAAGCCGGCGACGCCGCCTGAAGATGTTTTGGCAAAACTTTTGGCAAAATATCTGCGCGGAGAAAATTTAGACTCCAAAGACCGTCGAAATTTGCCGTTCATAATTTATGAAGACGAGATAACTTTTAATCATACAAAAGATATTTTGAATAAGCTGGACTTTTCAAAGACAAGTCATTTACGGCGTGTGGTTAGCGTTTATCTCTTGAATTATGACAACACGCTAAAGACAAAACTTTTGAGAGAGCGATTAGATGTCATTCGAGAAGTTGATTCGGTATCGTTGAAGAAAATCTTTGCCGCTCGCGATAAACTTTTCTCGGAAAATCATATGGCGAATATGTCAAAATTTCTCGCACAGAAACTAAACGTAACTGGAGTAATTGAAGAGTTCGGACTGTCAAACTTTTATAAGGCGTCGAATTTTGTTCAAACCGCGCTGATAAATTTCTTTCGTTCAAATGTAGCAAACATTTCCGACCAATTTGAAATTCTGGACGAACTTGACGCCGAGTTTGACACATACAAGAATGTTTTCCCCGTTATTGCCGACACGCTAATTCAATCGGTTGCTCTGACAGGATTCGGCAAAAAGAAATGCATAGAAATTTTTTATCGTCGATTAGGCGACCCGCGCTTTGGATATATGCGGTTTAACTGGAATAAAATTTCAGAAGAATCCAAAGCGATTTTCTTGCGTTGGCTGGTTGAAGACGATTTGGAGATATTCTTTAAGATCATCAAGCAGACAGCATTAGACAGAATGTGGCGTTATCGCGAGAAATTTTGGCGAGCATATCTGCCGCACATAAGCAACACATGGATTTTTTT
Source organism: uncultured Selenomonadales bacterium (assembly GCA_947302675.1). Next base: position 3,844 of record CAMYWI010000020.1, read on the forward strand.
GGGTAGTAACGCCAAAAGTATTGCTCGACAATTAGGCGATAAAAGTATGGGGCACGGCAATTTGGACGGCGGCTCAAGCGACCAGAGTGTTTTTGTTTTTCAAATCGGACGATACATTTTTTCCGAGTGGAGTCATAACGGCAAATTGCGAGTTTATAAAACGGAATCGGCGAACCACTTTTTTGGCTCAAGCTCGTTAAGCAAATGGGAGATTGACGAAAATTTTATTGAGGCATGGATTCATTCCAGTCCGAGAACTTATTCTTGGCAAAACAAAGTCAGTGAATGGCTCAAAATAAATTGCGGCGTTATCAAGACAGAAAATGATTGGGGGATTAAAGATTGAACACTACTTGGCAGGAGCGAGAGGAAGGTTATTTTTTCCCTCACGACAACTTATCGGCGGCAGTTAAATCGAAACTAGAAATGCTCAGCCTAGACGACACCGCGCAGACTTCTGACGCAGGTATCTTAATCCCATTTGAAAAATCCGTTCTTTTATCAGAGGAAGACGCTGAACTCTTGAACTTGCCGCCGCATAATCCTTATCAAATGTCAATCTGGACAGAAGGATACATTGGAAGCAAGAATTTCAAATACGTCGTTGAATTTTTGAATCCCGACAGTCGTCCTATCGTTAATCCGAAAATTAACGGCGCAATCCTCCATATCGGTAGCGGTGGTATCTTCCGACTCAATGCCGATCAATTCGCACTGATTAACTTGATGAAAATAGGTAATGAAAGTTCCTCGCGTGAGACAACCTTGTTGACGGCTCATCATATTCAAAAACATGCGACGGCGACCGATGCCAAACTTGACGAATATCTTTCGGCAGATAATGCAAAAATCGTCGTGCCCGACAAACTCAGCGTCGATTTTATAGATTTTTCGAGTAATGCAGTTAAAGTTCAGCCACTACTTTTGGAAAATCGTGACGGACAATCGGAACTGATTGACAGCGCGTCATTTCAAGAAGCTTTTGGTAATCGCAGAAAAGTTTTGAGTTCTTACAGAGACAAGAACGGAACGCGATACGTTTTTACTAAAGCCTTACGAGATGGATTGGAACAGATTAAGTCAGTTGGTACCCTCAGCAAAGCCGATGCCGCTCTATATAGACTTCAGCCGAAAGAATTATTTTCCGGCGAGGCATTTGATTTCAGTTACTCTGACCGTGTCGTGGGCTTGGAGGAAATCAAAGTTTCTTCGTACTACGGTTCAGAAAGAGCCAAGATAGATTGGGTCGACGTTGACGAAAAATCTCATGATGAAACGCCAAAAGAACCGTCACTTCCCAGAGAACCGAGAGAACGCCCAAAAATTTTCGCATTGAAGATAAAGGAAAATTTTGAGCGCGTCGACTACGAAAAAAATCTGTCAGAACGAGTTATGGAATTTTTTGCCGACGTACTTCGACCAGAAATAAAATTATTGCCGCATCAAAAATTGGGCGTGGGACTGATGGCGCAACTTTGGCAAAGTGGCTGGCATGGAATTCTGTTGGCTGACGATATGGGGCTTGGAAAGACTCTTCAAACACTGACCTTTCTTGCGGGACTTAAAAAATCTTGCGCAGAATACGAGAGAACAAATCAACCAATGCTAATCGTTGCGCCAACCGCACTTCTCACAAACTGGCAAGAAGAATACGAAAAATTTCTGTGCGAAAAATTCTTTGGTGAAATGATAGCATTGCACGGCTACAATCTGCGAAATTTCTTTACGGGCGAGTCTACTCCCAACGGCAAGCGTAAACTTTCCTTGAAAAATCTACCGAAGGATTCTCTTGCGCTAACAACATACGAAACTCTGCGCGACTACCAATTTTCATTCGCAGAAATTTCTTGGAGTTGTATAGTCGCTGATGAAGCGCAGAAGATAAAAAATCCTGACGCGGGTATAACGAAGGCACTCAAGGCAATGAAATACGACTTCGCGATTTGTCTGAGCGGAACGCCCGTTGAAAATTCGTGGATTGATTTATGGAGCATTATGGATTTTGTTCAGCCTGCGCACCTCAACGACTTGAAAACTTTTCGTGAGAAATATCTTGGAAAATTGACTAACGAGGCAGAAAGTATCCAACGACTCGGCGAAGAGTTAAAGAATAATTTACGCCCGCTATTTCTTAGACGCATGAAACAAGGCAATTTACAAGGCTTACCTACGAAAAAAATTTTCCGTTGTTCCGAACAAATGCCGCTTTATCAACGAGAAATCTATTCGGCAGTAGTTGAAAAATATCGCAACGGAGGATTTTCAAATCCACTCGAATTTTTAAGCAAACTGCGCGAAGTTTCCCTGCACCCCGACCTTGATACAATGTCAGAAGAAAAATTTTTTGCTCTCGATGCCAACGAAGTAATTAATCGCGCCGCAAGACTGATAAAAACTTTTGCGATCCTTGACGAAATAAAAGCTCGCGGCGAAAAAGCCCTAATCTTTGTCGTAAGCCGAAAAATGCAAGCGATATTAAAACACCTGCTCGAAGAAAAATTTAGAATGAAAATTCTTCCACCGATTAACGGGACGATGAATGGGGCGGCGCGTCAGAAGTTCATTGACGAGTTCAAAAATTCTATTGACTTCAATGTACTGATACTTTCACCGGAAGCAGCCGGCGTTGGTTTTACGATAACTGAAGCAAACAATGTTATTCATCTCGGTCGAACATGGAATCCTGCCAAAGAGAATCAAGCGACCGACCGCGTTTATCGTATCGGGCAGAAAAAATCTGTGAATGTCTATCTTCCGCTAGCTTGCGATAAGAATCTCCGTAACAAATCCTTCGATGAGAATCTTGACGCACTATTGAGCTACAAAAGAATTTTAAGCGAAAACGTTCTATTTCCTACTGATGACCTCTCTACTGATGTACATACTTTGGCTGAAGAAATCGCTCCAAGCGTTGAAGAAGGGATTTCGCCAAGCTATTGGACTATCGAAGCTCTTGACTCTGTCACAGGACTTGCGTTCGAGAAAATTATCTGCGACCTGTATAACGCAATGAAAGGTTTTTCTGCCGAGAAAACTCCAGGTTCAAATGATTTCGGAGCTGACGTTGTTGTCAAATCTTTAACCGATAGTACAGGATTGTTGATTCAATGCAAACACACCGAAAATCCTGACAGCTCTACGAACAACAAAGGCGTTCAAGAAATTTTCGCGGCAGTCGCCTATTACGAGAAAAAGTATTGTGGAAGAAAATTTCAGCCCGTTGTCATAACCAACGCCAAGAATTTCACAAACGGAGCAATCAAACTTGCTCACGACGACGGTGTTAAGTTAATCACTCGTCGAGAGCTTGAAAAAATGTTTTGTGACCATAAAATTTTACGGTGCTGAGAACAGAACTAACTTTGAAAGAAGCAAGACAACCGCGACGACAGTTTTGGGAAAAGTTTGATGTCTTCAAAGAAGTTTATGACGATGGTTGTTATCAAATTTTCCTTTGTAGCGATAGCACAGAAGACGATGTTAATAGCGAAGTCAGAGCATTAAAAGTGATCCCATTACAAAGAAAATAAAACTTTCAGACTCGTTCATCAACAGCGGTAGCGACTCTGTAGAGTTGGCCATAACTGCTTACAATATTAACCCCGAAGTGAACCAACCATTATTTGTGAACTGTAGACATTTGCACGACTATAGGCGGCAAAAATACCAAAATTCACGTTCTCATCAACAAGAGAATGTAACTTATGAAGGTTGTTGACTACCGCGCAGACTGCCCACTATTGAGCGCGGGTCGCAATCCTATACGATTTTTTGGTAAGTAAGTATCCTAAAAGTGCGTACTTGCCTTTTCGCGTCCTTTCGATAAAATGGAGCCAAACTTTTTAGGAGATGTGATTACATGCTCAACGAAGTTAATTGGCCGCAAGATTATCTGCCCGGCACTACCGACAACTTCGCCTCGAACGAAATTATCGTTAAGGGCATTACCGCGCAGGACGTCTTTGAAAATCTTATCGACACGTCCGTTTGGCAGAGTTATTACAACAACGTCGCCGACATTTATTTTTATGACGGTGACGCGCCCAAGCTCAAGGCGAACACGCGCTTTAAGTTCTCGACTTTCGGCTTTCCCATTGAGGCGCAAGTTGTGGAGTTCGAGGCTCCCGCTGACGGCAAGCCCGGACGTTTGGCATGGCACGGTTGGGCTGAAGGTGACGCCGAACACCGCCTCGATGTCATTCACGCTTGGCTTATTGAAGATTTGCCCTTCGGGCGCGTCAGAATTTTGACTCAAGAATCTCAAAAGGGCAAGCCCGCCAAAGATTTGTTCAACACCGAACCCGACATTATGAATCAAGGGCATCAAGACTGGATTAAAGGGCTTGCGCGTACCGTTCTTGCCTCAAAAAATCTATGACTGCCTCAAACGATTTCACTTGTCCCGTCGACGTTGCGTTGAAGTTTATCGGCGGCAAATACAAACCGATTATCATCTGGCACCTCTTCCACAACACGCTGAGATTTAATCAGCTGTCAAAGTTGATTCCGAAGGCTACTCAAAAAGTTTTGACGCAACAACTTAGGGAATTGGAGCGCGACGGGATTATTCACCGCGAAGTTTTTCCCGTCGTGCCGCCGAAAACCGAGTACTCTATTACCGAATTTGGTAAGACGCTTTTCCCAATTATCTCCGCTATGGCTGACTTCGGTAAAAATTTCCTCCGCGAGAAAGGTTGATTGCTTATGGCTAACGTCGGCAAAGATTTGGCTCTCATCAGTGCCGGCTCTCCCGAAAATTTTAACGCCATGACGATAATGTATGGCGCAGTCGGCATGATTTGGAGTAAAAATGCGTATTTCGCTTTCATTAAGCCCGAACGTTTCACTTTCGACTTCATTCAAGCCAACGAATACTTCACAGTTTCTTACTTCCCTAAGGAATTCAACAAGATACACAAAATATTCGGTTTTAAGTCCGGCAGAGATATGGACAAAATCGCCGCGACCAGCATCACTCCCGAATTTCTCGACAACGCCGTCACTTTCAAAGAGGCTAATGAATTTTTTCTCTGCAAAAAGATTTACTTCAAGCAGATGGACAAGAATTTTGAGCCTGAAGACGTTGTAGCAAAGTATTCCGACCCGAAAGATATAATCTACGGCGAATCGCATTACGCTCTTATCGGCGAGATTGAAAAGCATATCGTCAGATAATCTCAAAAAAATTTGCCCCCGCGCAGTTTTACGCAGGGGGATTTTTTTATTTCAAAAGATTTTTATGCTTGCTGATAAGCTCGCCCATTAGCATTTTGCCGCGCAGGTCGGGATGAATGCCGTCAACCGAAAAGCCCGCGTCCATTGTCCCTTGCGCGTCGTAAAAATAAGGCTCAAGGTCAACGAAAAATTCTTGCCGCTTAATGTACTCGTTAATCTGCTGAAGTTTCGCGTGCCAATTCGGGTCGGTCGGCGTGTGGAAGGCGTTTTGAAGATTGTCGGGATTAATCGGCATGAGCGTTAAGAAAATCGGGCGAATATCATTTTGCAAGCAAAGCTTGTTAATGCCGGCAAGGTCGGCGATAACGTCGTCGGCGGAAATGGTCGTGTCGCGCAAGCAATTCGCGCCCGTCGAGATAATTAAATTCTTCGGCTTGAGCGGCAAAACGTCTTGCTCGAATCGCTCCAAAGTCATGCGAGAAGTGTCGCCGCTCCGCGAAAGATTCACAACAGGGAAGTCAATATAAGTCTCGTAGCTGTACTGCAAGGCTCGCGGCGAATAACTCAACGCGCCGCCGCCGTGCGAAATGCTGTCGCCCAAAACTGCCACGTCGACGCCCTTTGTATAGTCCTCGACGATAAATTTCTCGCTGTTTGACCAAGTGCCAATCGGCTGATTGTTTTCGTCAAGCGCACGAACCCGCCAATAATACACGCCCGCATAAGGTCGCCCGTACTCGTCGTAACAACTCGCCACGTCCTCCGAAATCATACGCCACACGCCGTCCGCGCTCGGCTCAACATCATTTTCCGTCGCGGGCGGGTGCGTCAGCATTTCAACTTCATACTTCGCCGCCTCGTGCAAAGGAATCCAATCGAACACGTGATAAATCGGTTGCGGCAAATAGTCCATGTAATCAAAGTCGTTTATCAGCGGACAATTCGGCTGTGGTTTCGTCGCGTCAATGAAAATTTTTTCCGCCTTGCAAAACTCGCCAATAGGTTCGTGATGAAGTCCCAGTGCTCGCGCCCGCCAATAAAGCTCCTTACGGTCAGCGAACTCGCGCAGGTCAGCTTGATAGCCGTTAGTATAAATTTTCCGCGTACTGTCCAAATGATGAGCCGTCGACAAGGCAATTCCGCCTTCGACTTCGGGCGGCGCGTCCAAAAGTTCAAACTCATAACAAACGGCGTTGGGCACCGTGTGCCAGACAAGGAACGGCATCAAACTCGCGGGATTTTTTTTGTCGTAATGATAAATGCTCACGGGGTGCGGCGGCGTCGGGAAGTTGGGGTTGGGATAGATTTTATCACTGCGAAAAATTTCCCCGAAGAAGCCTCGCGCTGTTATGAAGTAGTAAGTCGGGATTGACGCTCGCGGCACGATGTAATTTGCAAAGCGCGTGTCCTCCTCCTTAAAAATGTGGAAGGGCGGCGAATCCTTTACAAGCCCCGTAGTTTTGCTGACCGTCGTGACCGAGTAAACGCAGGGATACGGTAGCGGTCGCCACGTCATCAGCGTATCGTCGCCTTCTTGCGAAAACTTCACGCCGAGCGAACGCCCTTTGAGTTGGAGCACGTCGGTTTTCTCGGCGAT
>CAMYWI010000021.1 GCA_947302675.1 uncultured Selenomonadales bacterium
TCAGCGTAGGAAGCAATGCTATTACCAATAATAATATGAAGTTTAGAAATATTCTCATGAACGATTTCTATAAATAAATCCTATTAAATCCTATTAAATCCTTGATTCACTTTTCTCAATGGAAATGTCGGAACTTGTCGCCTACGCACCGATTAGCGGACTGCCCGATTATCTGAACGCGGTTATTGATTTAACTTTCGCCGACAACAAGCCCGAAGGTTATTTCGGAGCGGCGGCGACGGCGGGCGGTACCGGCGCAATTCATCATGCCATTGCCAACTACGCCGAACGCGGCGACGCGGTTTTGACTTCGGATTGGCGTTGGGGCACTTACGATATTATTTGCAACGAGACTGGCAAGCGGCTTGAGACTTTCAAACTTTTTGACGACGCGCTGAACTTTAATATCAACGACTTCGCCGTTAAGGTCGACGCGCTCTTGAAGAAACAAAAATCTTTGCTCGTGATTTTAAATTCTCCCGCGCACAACCCGACGGGCTATTCTCTTAGCGACGACGAATGGGATAAAGTTCTCGACGTCCTCAAGGCGCAAGTTTCAACCGGCAAGAAAGTTTCGTTGCTCGTCGACATTGCTTACATTGATTTTGCGGGCGAGAAGAATGTTACTCGCGCCTTTATGAAGAAATTTTCCAACCTGCCCGAAAATCTCTTTGTAATGATTTCTTTCAGCATGTCGAAGAGCTACACCTTCTACGGACAGCGGACGGGCGCATTGATTGGAATTTCGTCGAGCGAGAAAATTATCGACGAGTTCAAAGACGTTTGCAAATATTCAAACCGCGCCACGTGGTCGAATATCAATCGCGGGGCGCAGGCGTTGCTTGTCAAGCTCAATGCCGACAAGGAACTTGCCGCGCAGTATGAGGCGGAGCGCACGGAACTTTATCAAATGGTCAAACGCCGCGCAGATGTTTTCGTCGAAGAGGCTAAGGCTTGCGGCTTGCGATTCGTGCCATACAAGGGCGGGTTTTTTATCGCGGTACCTGTCCAAAGTCCCGCCGCCGTCTGTCAAAAACTTCACGACGATTTAATCTTTGCGGTTCCGTTGAAATTGGGAATTCGCGTCGCGGCTTGCTCGACTTCCTTCGAGAAAATGCACGGCGTCGCAGAAAAAATTCAAAAAGCAATGCGTAATGCGTAATTCGCAATTCGTAATAAAAAAATTTCTCCCCGCCATTTGACGAGGAGATTTTTTTATCAAAAAGATTTTTAGCAAGTGTGACAAACTTCGTAAAGCCCTGCGCGTTTGAGTGTGTTGACGACGGTATCGCCGATGTGCGCGACGGTGTCGGCGACTTCAATCCCGACCGCGTTGAGGGCTTTGATTTTATCAGCCGCCGTGCCCTTGCCGCCGCTGATAATCGCGCCCGCGTGCCCCATGCGCTTGCCTGGAGGAGCTTGACGCCCCGCGATAAATGCCGCAACTGGCTTTTCTGGCATATTTTCGGCAATCCAACGCGCCGCGTCTTCTTCAGCGTCGCCGCCAATCTCGCCAATCATCAGCACGGCTTTGGTGTCGTCGTCTTCCTTGAAAAGTTTCAGCACGTCGATAAAATCCGTACCCTTAATCGGGTCGCCGCCAATCCCGACCGAAGTCGTAATGCCAATGCCCGCGTTTTGAAGTTGGAACGCCGCCTCGTAAGTCAAAGTTCCAGAGCGCGAGACTAAACCGACGTGACCTTTCTTTTGGACGTTGGCAGGGATAATTCCGAGTTTCGCCTCGCCTGTCGTCATAATGCCGGGGCAATTCGGACCGATGAGCCGAGTTTTCTTGCCCTCCATGTAGCGGCGAACTTTAACCATATCCAAAACGGGAATGTGTTCGGTAATGCAGACGACCAAATCGAGTTCCGCGTTGACCGCCTCAAGAATTGAATCAGCCGCGAACGCCGCCGGCACGTAGATAACCGAAGCTGTCGCGCCCGTCGCCTTGACCGCGTCTTCAACCGTGTTGAAAACGGGAAGTCCTTCAACCATTTGACCTGCCTTGCCGGGCGTCACGCCGCCGACAATTTTTGTTCCGTAAGCGAGCATTTGTTTTGTGTGAAAGGTCGCCGCCTTGCCCGTAATCCCTTGCACGATAACTTTTGTATTCCTGTCAACCAAAATCACTTTGCGCCACTCCCCGAAAATTTTTTCCAGTATACAAATTTCTAATCTTAAAATCAAGCGCAAAAAACGGACAACGCCTCCGCAATGTCGGCGTCGATAACAAGACTCTGCGCGGCAATTTCATCAGGTACGAAGGCTTGCCCCTTGTTAATGCAAACATAGTGGGCGCGAGGATTTTCCGCCGTCAACCGCCAGAAAGGATATTTGATAATGCCAGGCGTATTGCCGCCGACGCCCAGCTCCAAATAAACAATGTCGTCCGCCGCGTACGTGCTCAAAAATTTTTTGTAGCGATAATTCTCCGCGTAAAATCAAGCGCAAAAAACGGACAACGCCTCCGCAATGTCGGCGTCGATAACAAGACTCTGCGCGGCAATTTCATCAGGTACGAAGGCTTGCCCCTTGTTAATGCAAACATAGTGGGCGCGAGGATTTTCCGCCGTCAACCGCCAGAAAGGATATTTGATAATGCCAGGCGTATTGCCGCCGACGCCCAGCTCCAAATAAACAATGTCGTCCGCCGCGTACGTGCTCAAAAATTTTTTGTAGCGATAATTCTCCGCGTAAAATCAAGCGCAAAAAACGGACAACGCCTCCGCAATGTCGGCGTCGATAACCAAACTCTGCGCGGCAATTTCATCAGGTACGAAGGCTTGCCCCTTGTTAATGCAAACGTAGCGGGCGTGAGGATTTTCCGCCGTCAACCGCCAGAAGGGATATTTGATAATGCCAGGCGTGTTGCCGCCGACGCCCAGCTCCAAATAAACAATGTCGTCCGCCGCGTACGTACTCAAAAATTTTTTATAGCGATAAGCCGCCGCGTGCCAGCCAGAATCCTCAACAAATTTATCATCACTGCGAAGATTGAGCGTCATTACCTCGCCGCATTTCGGACAGCGCGGGAAAAGTTTTTCGGGAACGCGCAAATTTTTCTGCGCGGCAATCATCTCGCGAATAATTTTTTCGTTGTCGTAAGTTTTATTGTGACACGGCGTCGAGCACTGAAACAAGCCGTAATCGCCCTGCGTGTAAAAAAGTCGCGCCTTGTCGAAGTCGTTCAGCTGAAACAAATGGTCGACGTTCGTCGTCAGCACAAAATAATTCTTGTCGCGCACCAGCTCTAAAAGTTTTTTATGAACTTCACTCGGCGGCAAATCGTAGCGATTATAAAAAATATTTCGGCACCAAAAGCCCCAAAACTCTTCCGGCGTCTCGTAGGGATAAAAGCCGCCGCTGTACATATCCTCGAATCCGTAAGCTTTGGCGAAGTCCGCAAAATACTTTTGAAAGCGTTCGCCGTCATAGGTGTAGCCCGCCGCCGTCGACAAGCCCGCGCCCGCTCCGATTAAAATATTTTTCGCCCCGCGCAGAATCTCCTCAAGCTCAGAAATTTTTTCCATACCTCAAAACCTCCTGCCGTTAATTCTACCATAAACAAAATTAAAATTGCATTGACTTTCGCGATTTGCTAAAATGTTCAAAGCGTTTAGAGTTCGGATAAGAATTTTATAATGAGGAGGAGATTATATTTGAGAAACGACCAACGAGGTGAGACAAAACTAAAAATAATCCCACTGGGCGGGCTAGGCGAGATCGGAAAAAATATGACGATAATCCGCTACGGCGACGAAATGATTATGATTGACGCGGGGCTGATGTTCCCCGAAAACGATATGCTCGGCATTGACCTGGTTATCCCCGATATTTCCTACGTCTTGGAAAATAAAAATTGCCTCAAGGCGATAATCCTCACGCACGGGCACGAAGACCATATTGGCGCGTTGCCCTATATCTTGAAACAACTTTCCGTTCCCGTGTACGGTACGAAGTTGACGCTAGGAATTTTGTCGGGGCGGCTCAAAGAGGACGGCGTCGAATGCAAAAGTATGCGAGCGGTTTCGAGCGGCGAAATTGTAATGATTGGCTGTTTTAGCGTCGGCTTTATTCGCGTGAATCATTCAATTCCAGATTCGGTTGCACTGTCAATTAAAACGCCCGTCGGAATGATTGTCCACACGGGCGACTTCAAACTCGACTACACGCCGATTGATGGCAAAATGACTGACTTCCGACGCTTTGCAGATTTGGGACAGCGCGGCGTTTTGCTTTTAATGGCTGACTCGACTAACTCGGAAAAGGAAGGTCACACGCCCAGCGAACGGACGGTCGGCGCGGCGTTCAATCGCGAGTTCCAAAACGCGCCAGGAAGAGTTATCGTCGCGACCTTTTCTTCCAACGTGCATAGAATTCAACAGGCGATTGACACGGCAATTCGCTATCGTCGGCGCGTGGCGATTTTGGGGCGCAGTATGGTCAACGTCGTCAACATTTCACTTGAAATGGGCTACATTCACGCGCCCGAAGGTGCAATTATCGACATTGAGGATATCAGAAATTATCCCGCGAATAAAATTGTGATTATCACGACGGGCAGTCAGGGCGAGCCGATGAGCGCGTTAACGCGCATGGCGATGAGCGACCACCGGCAAGTTGATATTATTCCCGGTGACACGGTTATAATTTCCGCGACGCCCATTCCTGGCAATGAGAAACTCGTTGCGAAGACTGTCGATAATCTTTTGCGGCTCGGAGCAAATGTCGTTCACCGCCGCGAGGAGGGCATTCACGTTTCGGGACACGCCGCCCGCGACGAGTTGCGCTTGATTCACAATTTGGTTAAGCCGAAATTTTTTATGCCGGTGCACGGCGAACTTCATCACCTTTTCGCGCACGCCAAGCTTGCCGAAGAAATGGGCATGAATCGCGAAAATATTTTAGTCGGGGAAAATGGAGCGGTTATCGAACTCACGCGCGACAGCGGCAAAATCGCAGGTCATGTCAATGCGGGCGTCATAATGGTTGACGGGCTGGGTGTCGGCGACGTTGGAAACATTGTTCTGCGCGACCGCCGCCAACTTTCGCAGGACGGGATTTTAATCGTCGTCGTGACAATGAACAGGCTCACGGGCAGAATTATTTCTGGTCCCGATATTGTCTCGCGCGGCTTTGTTTACGTCCGCGAATCCGAACGACTTATGGACGATGCTCGCAGTCGCGTCTTCCAAGTTCTTAGACGTTGTAAAGAGGATCAAATCAACGATTGGATGACGATAAAGTTAAACATTCGCGACGCGCTGGCGCAATTTCTCTTCGAGCAGACGCGCCGTCGACCAATGATTCTTCCAATTATCGTCGAGGTATAAGGAACCGCCTTTAAATATTAAAGCACCTCCGAAGTCGGAAGTGCTTTTTTTCAATCCGCAAAGAGGTCGTCGCCGAACGCATAAAGAATCATGCACACCAGCATTATCAAGATTATCACGTCGCCCAATCAAATCACCAGTCCTAAGATTAAACCCGCCGCGCCGCTCGCGAGTAAAACTTTTATCACGCCGATTTTCATGCGAACCGCCGCCAACGCCCCGATTAAAATTATCGCGCCCTTAACGTCGAGCGTGCCGAGTAAATCTTTGGGCATTTGCTCCGCGTTCCACACCGCAAGCAGGACGAAACTCACGCAAGCCGCCGCGATTAACGCCATGACTGCGGGGCGCAAGCCGTTCAAAATCCCGTGAATCGCGCCTAAGTCGCCGTACTTGAAAATTATCTTCGCAAGCGCAATGCAGAGAAAAATGCTCGGCGTCACGAAACCCATTGTCGCGCAAATCGCGCCGCCCACGCCCGCAATCTTCATGCCCGCGAACGTCGCCGCGTTTATGCCAATCGGTCCCGGCGTCATCTGCGAGATTGTAAAAATATCAATGAACTCGCTCAAGCTCAGCCAGTGATAGCCGTCGACCACCGACGCTTGAATCAGCGGCATTGAGGCATAACCGCCGCCCACGCAAACTAAACTTATCTTGGCGAACTCGAAAAACAGAAGTAAATAAATCATTCGTTGATGACCTTGCACTGGCAATTTTTCATGACGTCGAGAGCTTTTTGATGAGCTTCGGGCGTGGAGCCGGCGCAACATGCCGCGTCGATTTGGATTCGCTGTTCGGGATAGAACGCCTTGATTAAAAGCGCGTTCGATATGACGCAAATATCTGTACAGACGCCCGCGAACTCAACGACTTCATAGGGCTTGATGAGTGACGGCAAGCGCGTCGACCCGAAGGCTTTTTTCTCAATGACGGCTTTAGCTCGCGCAGTGAACTTTTGAAGTTCCGGAACGATTTGCCAGCCGTCGGATTTTTTTATGCAGTGCGTGACGGGCATGTTGCGACCTTCCTGCGTTTCAAGGTAATTGTCGGCGTGGGTGTCCTGCGTGAAGATTAAATCGACCGCGCCTTCCTCGACAATCGCCTCCAACTTTTTCACGAGACGCGGCAACATTTCTTGCGCCTCCTTCGTGCCGAGCGGTCCCGTCACGAAATCGTTTTGCATGTCGATGATGATTAATGCCTTTGCCATTTAAATTCCTCCTAACTTTAAACCTGCCGCGCAGGCGAGCAAGCCCGCCGCGACGCTGACGATAACATTTGCCGCCGCCGCGAAGATTTGTCCGTTTTGAATCAGCGCGAGCGTCTCCGCCGAGAAACTTGAAAACGTCGTAAAGCCGCCCAAGAATCCGACTGCGACGAACAATCTGACTGAATCAAATCGCCCCGCCAAAATCCCCACGACCAAGCCCATTAACAAGCTCCCGAAAAAATTTGCGGTCAACGTGCCGAGCGGGAAGTTGCCGAGCTTGCCGGCTAGTGCCGTCGTCACCAAGAATCGGCAGACCGCGCCCAAGCCCCCGCCCATGAATACCAGTAAAATTTTTGTCATCTCAATCCCCCAGCCCCTGTTCCTAGTTCCCAGTTCCTATGCTATAATTCGTCGGTAAAATTTTCTGCGAGGTGTTTAAAATGTGTAAGGAATGCGGTTGCGGCGACGCGGGCAATACTCGCCTGCAGTTCACCGCTAATGGTTATACGCCCGAAAGCGCGGCGGCTGTCGAAAAAAATTTGCTCGGACTGGCGGGCGTGCTCTATGTTCACATTCACGCGCACGACGGCGAGACCACCATTGACTACAATCCTAAGAAGACTAAGCTCCGCGAGATTTTGAGCGTCTTCGACAATCACGGCGTCGAGGCTGATATTTAAAACTTATACCACGAGCGAATCTTTTCAGCGGCGACGGTCGTCGACAAGCCGTGCCCGCAATACAAAACGGTTTCAGCGGGCAAAGCGAAGACGCGGTTCTTAATCGTGTTCATTAAGTCAATTTCGCTACCGCCCGCCAAATCGGTGCGCCCGTGACCGCCGTAAAAAATCGTGTCGCCGACAAACGCGACGCGGTTTTTTTCATTGTAGTAAATGGTGCTGTCGATTGTGTGACCGGGCGCGGCGATAACTTCAAGGCTAAAGTTAGGATTAACCACCAGCGGAATTTTTTGGTGGTCGTCAAGGATAGTCACGTCGTCAATCGTCGTCTCGACCTCAAAATATTTCGAGCCGTTGTTGGTTGTGTCGCGAGCATAAAAATTGCCGCCGCGCCCCATGCAAACGGGAATGTTCAAAGCACGACGGAGTTCATTGACCGCGCCGATATGATCATAATGCCCGTGCGTGAGCAAAATTTTTTCTATCGTGAACTTCTCGCGCTCAATGACTTGCAAAAGCTTATCTGCCTCCGCGCCTGGGTCGATTAGAAAACCGCCGCGCGTCTCGTCGTCGATAAAGAAATAGGCATTCTCTTCCATAATGCCGAAGATGTCGACTTCCACAGGTAAAATCATTTTGTCCGCTCCTTTATTTTAAATTAATCTTAGCGACAATCTTTTTAAGTTGGTCAAGGTCTTCCTCCGTCAAAGGGGTTTGGTTTTCACTTGTCACGGCTTTAATGGTTTCGAGTCTGGTGGAGAGTTTGACAACATCAAAGCCCAAGTTGTCCAAAGTGGTCGTGACGCTCCTTGAGAGATTGCTGTTAATTTTGACGAGCGCGGCGAGATTTTTATTTGCGACTTCGACAGAGTTTTTCAAGTCGGCGGCAGTTTCCTTCGCGCCGAGTTTTTCCAGCGACGCGCTAATTTTCTCCATGTCTTTTGTGTAAGACGTTTTAGTTATTTGCGCGACGGCGTGATCAATCGTAGCGAGCTTTTTCAAGTCGTCGGTGTTGCTTTGAAGGATGATAGAAATTTTCTCAAGCGCGGCGTTTTGTGCGAAGGAATTTTCTTCGAGACTTCCGATTAAGGAATTGATTGTCTCGGCGTTTTTAATCTCCTGCGATTGAATAGCGTCGAAAATTTTTTCAAGCGCGGCGTTTTGTGCGGAAGAATTTTCCTCAAGGCTGGCGACAAGAGAATTCACGGACTCGGCATTTTTAATGAGGCTGATTAAATCTTCCATAGTCGACGACTGCTCGCGGATGATTTTCAAGTTATCGCGCAGGAGTTGTGTAACGTCGCTTAGGGAACTCATTGCGGTGATAGTCGCGGAGGAGGTCTCGACGATTTTTGTACGGAGCTGTTGGAATTGAATTTCCATGCGCTGATGATCTTCCTCCGCCGCTTGCGCCGAACGATTCAAAGCACGACGAAGACTTATCGCCGCGAGCAACGCTCCAACTGCTCCGACCGCGCCGCCCGTAATCAAGTCTTCAATCTTCAGAACCGCGCCTAAACTTATCAGCGCGAAAAACAATGCGCCCGCGTAACCGTTTTCACTGCCATTCATTTCAAAGCCTCCGCTCAAAAAACTTTCAACGATTTTAACATTAAATCTGCGCACTTGCAATAAAAAATGGTCTTACTCCGCGAAGGAGCAAGACCATCTTATTTTTGAGTTGATATTCTACTTGAGCTTGGAGCCGCTGATTTTATAAGTCTTGTTGTTAATGTTGAAGGTGTCGCCTTTGGCAACGTTTTTGAAAATTACACTGCCGCCGCCAGAAATCGTGAGCGACAAAGTTCCGCTACTGAACTTAGACTTGCGGAACGAGCCGCCCGCTGAGCCATTCGACTTCAAAATCTGGAGCATGTCGCCGCTTGCGTAATCCATAATGTAATCGTTGCCTTCGCCGGGCTTGTAAATGAACGTGTCCTTACCTGCGCCGCCGTAAAGCGTATCGTTGCCGGCTCCGCCCCAAAGCGTATCGTTGAGTTTATTGCCCGTGAGGTTGATAGCTTTTGTCCGCGCAGTTGCGTCGCCGACTTCGACACCATTAGCGAACGTCACTTTGGCAGAAGAACTATCTGTAAAGATTTGTGCGCCGCCAGTAATCGTGCGAGATGTACCTTTGGAGTCGACGAAGGCAATTTGCTTGCCCTTGCCGTTTTTAACAGTCAAAGTGCCGCTACTACTTATCGTGAACACTGCGTCGGAACCTTTGACTGTCGAGCTGGCAATCGCCGCGCTGACTTTAATCTTATCGCCCGTCTCGTAATCTGTTATAACGTCTTTGCCCGCGCTGTAAATGAAAACGTCCTTGCCTTTGCCACCCGTGAGCGTATCGTTGCCGGCTCCGCCCCAAAGCGTGTCGTTGCCCGCTTGACCATAGAGTTTGTCGTTGCCTGAACTGCCGCCAAGCAGTGAGTCATTGCCGCTACCGCCAAGAATCGTGTTGGCTTTGGCATTGCCCGTGAGGTTGATAGTTTTTGTCCGCGCAGTTGCGTCGCCGACCTCAACGCCGGAGGCGAGCGTCACTTTGGCGGAAGAACTGTCAGTAAAGATTTGTGCGCCGCCAGTAATCGTCCGCGCTTTGCCCTTAGAATCCTCGAAGACAATTTGCTTGCCCTTGCCATTTTTAACAGTCAAAGTGCCGCTACCTATCGTGAAGACCGCGTCGGAACCTTTGAGCGTCGAATTGGCAATAGCCGCGCTGACTTTAATCTTATCGTCCGTTGCGTAGTCCGTTATAATGTCGTTACCCGCGCTGTAAATGAATACGTCATTTCCTGCGCTACCCGTGAGCGTATCGTTGCCGTCGCCGCCCGTTAAGGTATCGTTGCCCGCGTCGCCGAAGAGCGAATCATTGCCCTTGCCGCCCGCGAGATAATCATTGCCCTTGCCGCCGTTGAGCGTGTCGTTTCCTGCGTCGCCATAGAGCGAATCATTTCCACTACCGCCGACGAGTGAATCATTGCCGCCGCCCGCACTGACTTTCGCGTTCGTCGCCGTGACGTTGAATTTATCTGCGCCGCTCGTCCCGACAAAAGTTTTGCCTTTCATGTTGCCAGTGAGTTTGACCAAGTAGCCGCTGTCATTCGACTTGAGGGAAGTGCTCGTGCCGAGAATTGCCGCGTCCAACGTTAAAATATTTTTAGCGGGCAGACTGATCGACGCGGCTTTGACATTCTTCGCCAGACCGGAGAGCACAACTTGAGGCGCGCCGACTTTTTGAGCCGTGTAGACAATCTTGTTGTTTTTGACGGTATAAGTTGCGCTCGTGCTCGACTTCAAA
>CAMYWI010000022.1 GCA_947302675.1 uncultured Selenomonadales bacterium
CCCCAACCCCACGATATCGAACACTCTTTCCCTACACGACGCTCTTCCGATCTAAGTAAATCGGCAGTGCCCGGGTTTTCGTATCGCCAATTCGCGTTGATGACTTCGCGCGCCACGTCGAAGGAAAGTTCCAGCGGCAGGCTCCCCAACATTTCTAATTTGAGATCGCCATAATCTTTGGCAGTCGGCGGCGTGAAATTTTCTGACCAGAGCGCAGCTCCTTCGTAAAAACAAACTTCATCGAAATATAAGTCGTTCGTGTAGCCGTAGGAGTTGCCGCCGATAAGGAAAACGCCCGTATCATTCAAGCCGGCAATCGTAGCGTCCCAAACAAGCGAGCCGCCCTCGAAAAATTTTAAGCTCGTGCCGTCTTTAACTATGGCAAGATGTTTCCATTGTCCCGTGACGGAAGGGAAAAGCAAAGAAGAGTTCTTCGTCTGCCAGCTGCCCCCGCCTGAACTCGCGATATAAACTCCGTCGTGCCCGGCGATAATTCCTCTTTTGCTCGCACCTTCGCCGAACCCGAAAAAACCTTCATCGCCACTGCTCGACACGCGATAACATTGGCAATGGAAAGTCCATTTCGTAGCGTTCAAGTCGATTATGTTTTCCGCGCGAAGGTATGCACCACTCGGCAGATGAATTGCACCGTTTTCAATCGTCGGAGTGCCTGTAGCTGTCCACGTATTCCCGAACAAGTCTTCGGTCGTCGAAGAATCGAAGGGCAGATAAGCAACTAAATTTGTCGCGTCCATTTTTTTACACCGAGGCAATCACGCAGGAAACTTGCAAGCTGATACTCCTATCCGTCTGCGGCGTCTCGCTTGAACTTGAGCTTGCCCGCGCGTAAAAAATTGTATTTACAGAAGTTATCGCGTCGGCGGTTGATATGCTGTCGGCGAAGTCGCCGCCTGATGTCCAGCAAAGTTTCAAGCGGTCATTGGTGTCGCCGCTGTCCTGAATAACGGTCGTGCCCATCGTCTGATAACCGCTCTGCGTCCTAATCGCCAGCTGTAAAACTTGGTCTTCATTTTGGCTTGCGTCGAGAGAAAAACTTATCGGCGCGGTGAAAGCTCCGTCGGTAGAAACTGCCGTCCCATCGGTGCCGCCCGCCGTCGGATTATTCATGTACACATTGATGTAAGGATTAGCCATTTTTAGCCCTCCCGAAATTAGCTCGTTCAATACTTATCACACGTGATCTGCAAACCTACATTTCTATCCGTCCGTGGATTTTCAGAATCTGAGGAACTTGCTTTAACGTAGAAAATACTGTTAGTATCTGTCACTCTATTGAAGGTAATTTCATCGCCGAAGACGCCATTTTCTACCTTGCAGAGTTTGAAATGTGCTCCAATATCGTTTGTAAAGTTAATTATAACGTTACAGGCGAGCGAACCAGCTTTAGTCCGAACTGCGCATTTCAAAATTTTTGATTCATTTTTTTCAAGATTAAGCCTAAAACGTAACGGCGCGGTAAAAGCTCCACCCGTGGAAATCGCCGTCCCGTCGGTCGCGCCTGCCGTCGGGTTATTCATGTAGACGTTGATGTAAGGATTAGCCATTTTCATTTCCTCCAAAGTTCAAAGCTAGCCATAACATAATCGGGGAAATTTTTATCGCGCTCGTATTCCTTCATGACAATCCGCAAGCCCGAAAAAATTTCGCCCGCCGTGTCCGTGAAGGTAACTGAACTGCGCGCCTCCCACAAAGCAAGCACTGATTGAAAATTTTCTTTTGAGAAAAGGCAGGTAAGGGCAAATGTATCACCGGCGGCAATGTGCCCGTAGTCTTGCAGAGCAACGCCGCCGATAATTTCTATTTTCTGTACGCGGTCATCGGGAATGACTTTGTAGCTTTCGGGGTCTCGGAATGACGGAATGCTGTTGATGTAAATCATGCCGCCGCCTCCTCCTCACGCGCTGTAGCCGTAGCTCGATTTACTTATCTCCTGCCGTACTGTCGTTGTTATTTCGTCGACAATTTCTTTTGTGATATCGTTTACCAGCTGTTGTTTCAGCGCGTTGTCGAAAACGTAAGCTCCGCCGAGGTCTATGTTGTTGTTCGGCGAAACCGTTATCTGCGCGGGCTTGCGATTGTTTAGTACCGTCAAAATATTTCCGACGAGCGTTTTAATTCCGTCCAGCGGAGTGATGACGGTCGTAAGCGAAATTGTTTCCCGCGCTTGAACTGCCTGCAAGACGCTTTGAACTTTCCCGTCGATACTGCTGAGCACCGCCGAATAATCTGCCGTGACTTTTTCCTCCGCCGGCGATTGAAGTTCCCGCAAAATGCTTTGGAGGTTTCCGTCGATTGACGTTAGCGGCGTCAAGTAGTCAATCGCCTCTTTAGCGGCGGGCATTTCGGCGGTCAAGCTGAGCCCTTCCCGCGTCGATTGGATTTTCATTTCCGGCTCGCTGTTTTTGCGTTCGTCCTTGGTCGACAAGAACAGCGAAATATCTTTTACGTATTCCTCGATATTGGGCAACGTCCCGAATAATTCTTGTAGCCTGTCGCCTTCGCGCGGCTCCTCTTCCTGCATTGACTGCAGGAGGCTTTGAAACTTTTCGTCGATTGACGTTAGCGGGGCAATGACTTCTTCGAAATTTATTTCCGATTGTTTTGTCTCATCGGCTTGTGTGAGGCTTTGAAGTTTTTCGTCGATAGATGCCAGCAAAGTCTCCACTGCCGACAAGTCAACTTGGTATGTAATTCTTTCGGCAGTCTGACCTGCCCTCGCGTCCTCTGTTGAGCCTATTGCCAGCCCTGCGCCTGCCGCCGCGCCCAAAACTATCGCGCCTGCTTTTACCGTGGGGATTGGTGCCATTGCTCCTAATGAACTTAGCAACGCAATTGCCTGAAGTCCCGTCTGCGCTATCCCGCTGAATGTTTCCATGTCAAAGGCGAGTTTTGTCGGCCATATTCCGCTTGATTGTTCCTGTGTTGGAATTTCTCTTAAACGGGTGTTAGTCTCTCGTGTCGTGCGCGCGAGTAATTCTTGTTCCTTGCGGACGTCTTGCGTTGAACTGCTGAGTTGCATAAAACCATCCGTCGGCAGGGGCTGATTGTTGCTGATATTCTGTTCCTGCTTTGTCGTCGGCAAATTCTTTAACGCGTCGGCAAGATTTTTCTGCGCGTCAATTAAGCCGAGCGTCGAATCCGTCAACAGCATTTGAGTTTCTGAAACGCCCTTCGCGCTGTCGGCAAGGTTTTTGAAATATTCGGGCGGGAAGTCTTTCACGCCCTCGGCGAAAGATTTTTGAGCGTCCGCCGATTCATTTAGCGGGGCTGTCGTCTGCTGAACTGCCTCGCTGAATTGCTGTAGCTCCTGCGTCGGCATTTCCAAAACTTGGTCGCCCGCCATGACTTGAAAATTGCCTGACGTCGGCTGTGCAAATTTATCGCCTTCGATTAGCTGAAATCCTTGTTGAGTCGATTGAATCAAGTCTTGCTGAGCCGCCGTTAATTCTTTCGTCGATTGAATTCTTTCGATAGCCGCCCGCGCGTCCTCGTTTAGTTTCGGGAGGAGCTGTTGCCGAATTCGGTTTTCGTCCGTGAGCAAACCTATCGCTTGCTGTTGTCCCCGAAATAAACCGTTGTCAATTATCTGGTCGGCTTCTATTACCATTATCCCGTTGCCGCCGAATTGCCTTGCGCCCTCGGGTGCCTTCGTGTAGTCTCCGCCGCTCCTGCGTGATTCATCGGCGCGCCTGTCGAGTTGCCCGAATTTGTCTTGCAAAAATCTTTGAACTGTCGCCACGTCGACGCCTTCATCGAGTGCACGCTGTGCCTTCTGCAGGGCGCGCCGTTTATCCGCCTCGTATTGGCTGTTCTCCATTTCAAAAATTTCATCTTCAAGACTTTGCGTCAAATTTTTAATTCGGTCTACTTCGCGTTCAAAGGCTTGAGCTTCTTTTGCCGCCGCCTCTGCTACTATCGCCGCAGTTTCTTCGCCTGTCTCCGCTTTTTCGCGCATTGCATCTTTCCAGAGTTCTATGTCACGAATCTGTTTTTCAAACGCCGTGTGCGTCATTTCGTATTCGAGGTCGGCGGCGTTTTTATAGTATCCCGCGATTTTTTCAGTGTACTCTTTTTCAATCTGAGCTAACTTGGCTTCGCGCTCTTTTGCGAGTGCTTCAAGTTCTTCATTAGATTTTTCGCCTTCACGAACAAGTTGATTCCACCAAACGTCTACGTCCCGTCTCCTATTCGCGAAGTCTCCATGATTCATCTTGTAAAGAATCGTTTCGGCTTCTTCCTGATATTTCCGAGCTCTGCGCAACGTCTCTAATATTTCGGGATTTTGTTCAATTTGGCGACGCTCCTGTCCGATTGGGCTAAAATCGGCTCCCGATAAATTGATTGATTCGAGTTCCTTGGCAATAGCTTCGTTTTTACGTTTTATCTCTTCCTGAACGTCCTTCAACGCTTGAAAGATTGGTTCGTATTTTTGGCGGGCTTGTTGATATAAGAGAGGATTGGATTTAATGACGTCATAAGCCGCGTTCTGTTCTTTTTTGATTAAGTCATCAACGTTCTCAAGGTTAGTATCGAATTTGTATTTCTCGACGATTGTTTTCTCGTATGGGTCTTTATGAAAGTCATAGATTGCTCTTCCGATTGTCCCGACAGTTTTGCCGACAGTCTCTGCCGCCGATTCAATTTTTAGAAAAGCTTCGGCAGTCGTTCGCCCGAAGTCCCGAATCATATCTTTATTGTCGGCTATTACCTGAGTTAATTTGCCCATCCGCTCCGTCAATCTCGGAATGATTTCATTTGCAACAGGCAAAAGGGCACTCTCGAAGGCGGCATTCATGAATCCCGCTTGCAAATTCATCGCGTTAATATTGCCCTGAACTTCATGAGCAAATTTCGCATCAATCAGACCGTTTTTTACGAGACCGGCGGCTTGCTTATAAACGTCTTCGGCGTCTTCTATTGCCGTTATCACATTGGCAGATGCCGAGCGCATTGTTCCTAAAATAAAATTCATTCCGTTGCCTTCCGCCTGAGCTCTTTTTAAAGCACGGCTTAAGGTCAACGTCATGTCATTCAAATTCTTCAAATGTCCGCTGGCGTCAAATGCTGATTCTCCATAACGATTAAGCCATCTTTCCGGCTTGCTGTCCTCTCCTCCCCGAATTATTTGTTGTTGCGTCCTCCTTATCGTCGAGGCGAGGTCGTTGACTTCAACGCCGGCGGTCTTGCACATGGCAGTAAATTTGCCCGTGTCGGCAAGTGACATTTGAAAACCACGGCTCATAACATACGTCGAATCGCCTGCCGCTGCTACCGCTTGTGTGAGGTCGACAATAGAACTTTCTACCCCTTTCAAGACAATTGGCATTGCCGCGAAGGCGGCAACCGCCTTTCCGACCGGGCTGGGAATATTCCCGATAACTCCTAACGTCGCCACTAGCGCATTGTCCGCGCTTGACGTCGCCCCTCGCAAATTGCTGAACGCCATCGCTATGTTGTTTATCTGTTCAACAATATTCCCCTTAAAACTCAAATAGCCGCTGAGCAAACTGTTTGTCTTCGGCGGCTCTATTTTATTTAGCTCGCTAATCTTTGCTTTGAGCTGGTCTATCGCCTGTATCTGTTTCTGAATCTCGGTCTGCAAATTTATCGTCTTAACGCTGTCCAGCCCGTTCACCTTAATCGACGTGCCGAGCGCGCGCTTCATTTCCGCCAGCTTTTGATTCTGCAAGTCTAGTTCCCGATTTAATCCCTGCAGTTGAATCTTTGCCTTATCGAATTCGCTTGCCGCCGCTCCGAGCTTCGATACGTCTATGTCGGTTTTTACCCGAATATCCTCAATCCGTGCGTTGATTCGGGCAATGTTTTCATTGATCGTCGCCTCAATCTGCCTGAGTGAATCCGTCCTGAAGTTCAAGCTGATATTCATGCCCTGCAATTCTTTAAGCCGTGTCTCCAACTGCGCTATCTGGCGCATTTGCTCCAAAACATTGCTCTTGATGTTAAGGGTCTGAACGCTGTCGCTACCGGTATTCTTCGCCGACTGATACATTGCCTCGCGCAACTGAATGAGTTTCTGCCGCTGAAGTTCAAGTTCCTTTGTTACGGCTGCTATACGATTTTTTTGCTCGTCGAAGATTGCCGCTGCGCCTTGCAACTTGCTTGTATCAATTTCTGCCCGAATCTTTACCTGCTGAATTTTGGCATTGAGTTTAGCTATCCCGTCCTGCAACTGTGTCGTGTCGATAGAAATTCTTTGAGCTGACAAGCTTTTCAACTGAGCTTCAAGGCGGGCAACTGCAAGACGCTCGCGCTCCATCGCCGTTTCAAGTCTCTTGGCTACAACTTCATTAGCATTCTTCGCCCCTGCATAATCTTGATAAGTAGCGGTCGCTAACGTCAAGCGGTCTCGTTGCATTTCAAGCAGTTGCGTTAATGAGCGTTCCTGAACTTCAATGCTTTTTGTCTTGTCGGTGAGCGCATCTAATCCTGCTAAGTCGGTTTCCATTTTAAGCTTTACAAGATTTTGTTGACGGTTCAAAGCCGCCATGCCCTGCTTGACTGTTTGCTCCGCCGCAAGAAAATCGCTTTGTAATTGACTGAGCGTCAAGCCTATTCTTAACGACAAGTCATTTCCCTGTCCTGCCATATGCTCACCTCCTCAAAAAAATTACCCGCTCTGGCGGGCTGTTAAAATTCCTATCGACGTTCCGATTATTTATAGCGTTCTGGTCGCTATTGTTTTTTTATTGCTCTCGTTACTTATCGGGGGCTTGTCGTCATTGGTCGTGACTTAAGCCGCTCTTCAAAGGATGCTGTGCTTTCAAGGATAATGTCAACCGCAATTTCGCAGTAGGTGTTGATGAAACGAACGCTCGTAAGTTCGCCGTCGGTGATATAAATTCAATCATGCCGTAACAATGCGCGCCCTTGACTCCCGCCGCGTCGAAGTGGCGATAAGTGATTTTATAGTCGTTGCTGAAGGTGTAGGTGTCGTATTCGTAGGTGGCATTCGGCAAAAGGCTATTAAGGATTTCAATCGCCTCGTAAATGGTGCTCACCTTTTTCGTTATGATGGTCATTCTTTTTTCCGTCGTGACTTTGACATCGCCGAGTTTGCCAATCATTTCCGCCAAAACTTCCTTGGTGGTTTTCGCCGCTTTGACTTCCGGCTCCTCCGCCGTGACTTCGACGCCTTGCGCCGTTTTCTTGATTGCCTCGGCTTCTTCACCGAAAACCATTGCACGGGCGTTGACATAAATGTAACGGCCGTTATACCTGCGGTTTTCGCGGCGGGCGGCTGCCCGTTCTTCGCGCTTAAGAGTTTCAATTGCCTTTTCAACGGCAATAACCTGCTCGCAGGTCAAGCCGTATTCGGCAAGGATTTCGGCGGCTTCCTCTTTGCTGATCCTCTGAGCTCCGGAGAGCAGGCCGTGACGACCGTAATGATAAATGTTTTGCCAAGTGACGTTGCCTTTCGCCGTGAAGTGCATTCTCACGCGATCACGCGATTTCGCATATGCGGCTGTTATTTCCTCAAATGTTTTCGTTTCCTCCGCCGTGACTTCCGACTCCTCGGCCGTGACGGCTGCCGCCGCTTCGGTGGGGTTGGTCGGTTCGGGTTCCTCGGTGTCGACGCGTTCCGCCATGAGTTTGAAGAACTCGTCGTCGCCGACCGCGAAGTTTACGAAACGATACCACTGACCGTCGGGGACTTTGACAAGCAGGTGAGCTTGCTTAACTACCGAATAGCCTGCTCCGTATTTGTCGCTCCAAATGAAGTTGGTCGCGCCGTTGAAGTAAACAACTTCTTCACCGTTGACGAATTCGCGCGTCCAGCGGTTGCCGTCGATAATTGCTTCGAGCTGGGAGAGCGTGCCGTCGGTGTAAACTTCGACGAGCGTGGCTTCCTTGCCGTATTCTGAGCTGGGCATGAAGTCGAAGTGAAGGGCGAGCGTGCCGTCGGTGTTTTCAGCGTGGCTGAAGGTGAAGGTTCCTTCGCCGAGTCCCTTGATAATCTCGGCTTCGCATTTGAAAATCGGGGCGACTTGCTCCGCCATCTGCGTGGGCTCTTCGACAGCAACCGTGACTTCCTCAACCGCCGCGCAGATGTTATCCTCGGCAGTATCGTCGATAGTGGGCTCGTTGCCGGCAGTTTCCGTTACTTCGACGTTTGCGCTGTGCGCCGCCGTGGTCTCGATAGCGGGCTTGAAGTTGCGGAAGTATCCGAAGAAGTAGAAGGTATCTTCGTTGATGTCAACGCAGATTGTTTCTTCGCCGTTGCGGGTGTAGAAAATGCTCTCGTCGTTTTCGTTAATCCAGAAGTTGCCGTCCTCGGTGAGTGTCAACTTTTTGGCGGGCGGCCAAGCATTATCGTCGCCCCATCCTTTGAGTTCGGGAACTTCGCTCGCGGCCTGCGCCATGGCTTTCTTAAAGCGGCGATAGGCGGTTTCAATCTTCTGGCATTCGAAGTACCCTTCCAATTCGAGCGTGCCGTCGGCTCTGAAGTAAATGTTAAGGTGGTTGAATCTCACGGGCGCGTCCTCGGCGGGGTTTATGCTGTAGGGCTTGCTTACCGCCTTGACTTCGGTTTCCTTCGCCTTGACTTCCTCGGGTTCGGGCGTCATGTCTTCGCAGTTGCTGATATAAAGTTCAAGGAACGCTTTTTCGGCTTCCGCGTCGGTGACGTCGTGTTCGCGCTGATAACGAATGAGCCAATTGAACAGGTCAACGTATTGCGCGTAGATGTGCTTGCCGGCGGGATTGTCAATCGCCTTAAGGTCGGCGTCGGTGGCGCGGTATTCTTTGTAAGTGTCGAAGTCCTTAATGAAGACTCCCGTGACGGTGCGGTCGTTGTTCTGCGCCGCGAAGTCGATAACGAATTGCGCCGCCTGCTGTGCGGTTGCAACATTCGCCATTTCCGAGCCGTTCCCAATGACGCCGAATTCGTCGGTTTTGGTGGTGTAGGCGCGCACCATGAATCTGTGCGAGTTTTCCGCCGCCGTGCCCTGCTCGGCTTCGACGTTTGCACTTTGCGCCGCCTGCGCCGTTTCGCCTTCGATAGCCGCGTCCATGGCTTCTGCCGTGACGTAAGCCTCGGTCATCGCCTCGTCGACGTTTCCCGTGACTTCCTGCGGTGCGGGCATGTCGGCTTTGTCTTTAACGCGCCACAATGCCGCAATCTGTCCCGACCAGCCCCAGCCGAGTTCCAAGCCCTGAGCTTCGATAGCTTTACGGGTCATAAGCTCGCCACCCCGAACGTTATTAACGCCGGTCACGATAACTTTCAAGTTCTTCATGACTTGGTGGTTGCTCATCGGCTTAAGAGTCAACGCCGTGTTGTAGTCAACGGTGATGATTTCGTCGACGCCGCCCACAAGCATTGCTTCGAGCTCTTTCTTCAAGACGCGCTGTCCGTCAACGTAGTAACCGCTGATTCTGCCCGCCTTGCCTTCCTTCGTTGTGATTGTCATTTTAGTTACCTCCTAAAGTTTGTTACCTTGTTGCAAGTGTTATTTTGTATCGTGCGCTAAATATATCATAAAATCTTTTGTCCGTCAACAGGTTTTGTAAAATTTTCTTTGTGGTATTGCAAGGAATATCTTGTGGTTTAATTATTTGTGTGATATATTTACAAATAGGAGGTGTTCAAAATGACAATCGCAGAATCCCTGCGGAGGTTTCGTCGGGAGTTTAGATTAAGCCAACGCGAAGTTGCGGAAGTATGGGGCGTGACGCCGCAAGCTTATCAAATTTATGAGCGGGAAAAAGACGCGGTGATACCGTCGGCAGAAGTACTGAAAAAAATAGCTGTGGCGTTTGGAGTAACAACTGATTATCTCGTCGGCTTGTCGGATGAGCCTCGCCCTGTACCTGCCAATAAAGTTTTGGTCGACGCGATAATTAACTGCCGCGCTTCGATTCAAAAGGTTTTGTCGGAAGTTGATAAAGCAACAGGGCAGGTGCCCGCGCAATAATTTTCAAAGAAGGGTCGCACTGCGGTGCGGCTTTTTTTGTAGGAGGAAACGATGTTTAAAACTAGGGCTGAAAGAAAATGATCACCGTGTACAAGATAACAAATAGCCTCAATTACAAGCCTTACGTCGGAATAACGACTCTGTCTATCGAACGGCGATTCCTACAACATAGCAAAGCTAACTCGCCGCTCGGTCAAGCTATGCGGGATTGCGGTCTTGAGAATTTCACGATAGAAGTTATCGAAAAGTGCGCAACGCCTGAACAAGCTGGGATACGTGAAAGATTTTGGATTAAGGTCTTGAAGTGCAAAGTTCCCAACGGCTACAACCGCTCCGATGGTAGCGAAGGTATCAAATCCTCCAAAACTCGCAAAAAAAAAATCCGTCAAAATGTCGGACAAAATGAATGCCGATTTAACCCAACGGTCGCTGATTGAACAGATAAAATTTGTCGCAACGTTTAGGAAATGTCCGATAAAAGACTTAGGCGACAAATTCAACGCTCGCGTCGGAACA